>JAESUF010000362.1 GCA_016763215.1 Flavobacteriaceae bacterium | reverse complement strand
ATTTCTATTTTTAAATTTCCAGTCCCTCTCCCTTTTAACTCACTTCCATTTACTTCATCAATTACTACTTGAGCTTCCGCATCTTTTGTCACTTCTAAGTCAATATTCAAAGAAACCCCTTCTATCGGTTCAATTGCCAAACCCTCCAGTAAATCTTCTGTTTTATTTTCTGTTTTAAAATGAATTAAACGATAGGTGTCTACAGAGGCAATGTCCTTTAAAGGAATTACAAACAATGTGTTCGGCATTGCCTTCGCTTTCACATTAATTGTAATATTATTTGTCAATCCGTAAATCTCTGCATTTCCTTGGATGAATCCTTTACCATAATACAATGCTTCTTCTGAATCTTTGGTATCCAACACCAACAGGTTGTCGGTAGTAATATCTATATCTAAAAACCATTCATCGAAGTTTTGATGCGTAATATCACCATTCAGAATTCCTCTAGTTTCATGTTTGGTATCCTTTAAAGCAATATCTTTAAATTGAAATGACTGCCCTTCTAATCCAATACTTGTATCCCCATCAAAATCATAATCGACATTCAAATAAGGAAACTGAAGTCCAGCATTTTTTAATACTAATTGCCCATTCATTTCAGGGTTCCTTAAACGACCTTTTAATGTGAAATCTCCAGAAGCTGTCCCTCTTATTTTAGACAACACATCTTCTCCCAAAGGGCTAAAGGCGTTTAATTGAAAATCTTTAATCAAAACCTTCAAATCCATTTCTGGTCTTGTTTTAGAGAAATCTAGACTACCACTAGCATCAATACTCCTCGCTTCATCTCTATCTAAAAATAGTTTTACTTTGTATTTTTCGTAAGAACTTTCCCCTTGAACATCTACGGTTAAATTTCCTTGTTTAAAATCATTGATATAAAAATCATTGACTGTTAATTTTCCTTTAGGGCTATACAACCCATCCTTTTGCACAAAATCAATATTTCCATTTAGCTGCCCTTTTAAAGACAAGCTATCAACTGGTGGAAGGAAACTTTCTAAATAAACATTTTTAAATTCAGCATGTAAGTTTTTATACGTAGAATCTCTAACAATACCTTCAAACTTAACCTGCTGTACCACAGCGTTCTTTAAAACTCCATTTAAGAGCACATTCTTTTTTACGGATTTTAATTCTAACGGAGAAAAAACGTACTCATCAGTATTTAAATCAAAAGTTAGCTTATGTGCTTTGTCATTATCTTCATTGATAACCCAATTATCATCTTTGAAATTGAATGTGGATTTCTCTATTCCGATTACAGATTTTTTATCCTTATTAATCGTGTAATAAAAATCAAGGTTAAATTTTTCTCTTTCTAACTTACCTCCTTTAAAACCTGACTTAAAAAACAGTGTGTCATTTATAGTTTTATTAAAGAGTAATACTTTAGAAAAGCTATAATAAGGAGTTTCTATTTTCTTTGCTTTTAACTCAGTAACATAGGGTCTAAATTTCGATTTACTCTTATTGTCAACATCCAACAATAATGAATCTATTACATTTTCATAAATAGTAACTTTAGGAGAAAAGAATCCCAATTTTAAATGACTCTCATCTGAATTAATTTCTCCGTCAATTTTTGTATTTGGCGCAATCGAAATTTCTGGAAAGAACACCTCTACTATTTGGTTGTATACCGTAAAATCAAAATCTAAATATTGGCCAGCCCCCACTTTATAGGGAGTGTAATTCGTATAAATACTACCTAGTGCATTGAGAGTGATTGGATATAAATCCTTAAAAGAAAACCTTCCTTGTAGTTCACCTTCAATAATATCATCAGAATCTATTGATATCTTTGTTACACTATCTAAAACAGAAGATGTAATTAAAAAGCCTTTGAATTTGTATTCTTTTTTTTGATTGGTATAGGAAAATTCTTTAAAATTAGCTCTTCCAACCATGTTCTCTAAAGAACTTCCGAAAAGATTTAAATCTGCTTTTCCTTTCACTATAGATACGCTATCTCTAATAAAAATATTTATTTCCTTCAGGTTCGCATAGGCTACTTCTGTTTTAAAATTGAACTGATTGATCTCTTTCGATAAGTCTGCTAACCCATCAAAATCCATTTTAAGGTTGGCATCATTGACTTTAAACTCACCATCAAACACATTGTTTTTATAGGTTCCGTTTACACGAATGTTTTGATAGGTGTATTTATTATATTCAATACTAGAAGCTTCTCCTATTAAGCTTGTATTTATATTTTCAATCCTAAACCCTTTTCCATCTACATCTCCTTTAAAACTAAATTTCCCTAATAATGGGTTGTCGAAAATTCTTCCTAAATCAAACTTTTCAAATTCAATTTCTCCTGAATACGTTGCTTCATCTATATCTCCAAAATCTGTAATTTCTAAATCTGTAATAATCATTCCTATTTCTGAATCTATATCTAATGTCGCTTCAATGGCATTAGGTGTTACTTTTGTAAATCCAGAAAGATGAAACTCTCCAAGTTTTTTAAATTCGGTAGGTAATGTTTTCCCTAACAAATTGGGTAAAATATCTTTAAGCTTATAATAATCAGCAGTAACATTATTTAAATCAGCAGTAAGAAAAAAGTCTTCTTGACTAACGGCATTAATAAAATTTAGATCTCCATCAATCTTAATCCCTTTGTCGGAATACAGTTGTAAATTTTCAACTGAAAAATTATTCAATGACCCATGGAGTTTTGCCGTAAAATGCAAAACATCATTCCCATTTAATTCATTGTATAATTTTTTCAGGTCTAGTATCGAAAGGTCACTTTTATCAAAAGTGGCGTCAATGGTTACGAGTTCATTAAACTGACTCAGATTATCTCTTTTATAATTGAACTCCAATTCAGCGTTTAAGGACGAATTTGGCGTCTCTATCCTTGTGTTGTAAAATTGCATTTGAGCCTTGGTGTACTTAAAATCTGTGGTCAGATTTGTGATTTCTACACCTCTATTGTCTGTAAAGTACAATCCTCTAATTTTCAAAGAAACATTGGGCCCTACAATCGAAAAATCTTGAAGGCTTCCTCCTCCATTATAAGCTGCAAAGTCTAAAGGAGTTTCATTATTCTCATCAATTAATGTATAGGTAATGTCTTCTAAGTATACATTAGAGGTGTTTAACTCAAACGGCGTGTACGCTAAGGTCGAATCTCTTGGGTTATCGTCTTCAAACTTATCTACAAAAATGCTGAGATTGTCATTATCTTCATCTTTATATGTTTTCATATACACGTAAATCCCTTTAAAAGAAGTGCTTTTTAATTCTACTTTATTATCGAGAATTCTTTTAACATTTAATAAAGATGTTCGTATTCTATCAATAAAAATTAAAGTGTCTTTGTGATGATCTCTAATCTCTATCCCTTTTAAAGTTAAAGTACCCAACAAAGAAAGATCTACCTTCTTAATGACTAGGTCAGTACCATAATCTTCATTGATACTATTTGTTATAATCTTCGCAAGTCTTGTCTGTACTGCCGGGATAGAAAAAATAATAATGAGGAATACAAGAAAAAGCACAATGTACTTTATCGATTTGAGTAATATTTTGCCAGCTTTTTTAATAAATCTTCTGTTTAAGGAGGTTCTCTGCAAAAATCTAACGCAAAAATAGAGCCTTTCTATACAAAGAACGTTAAAATTAACAAAGTATTAAATTTCTACTTTAAAAAAGAAATACGCAATTATTTAATAGTTAATTTTGCACAATCATATTATGTGCATAAAAAACACATACATATTAGGAATTGAATCTTCTTGTGATGACACAAGTGCTTCTGTTATTTGCAATGGAAAAGTATTAAGCAACGTTATAGCAAATCAAGAAGTGCATGCTAAATATGGCGGTGTAGTACCCGAATTAGCATCTAGAGCACATCAGCAAAATATTGTCCCAGTAGTACAGCAAGCTATTGAAAGAGCTGGGGTAAATAAGAAAGACCTAAGTGCCATTTCATTTACCAGAGGGCCAGGATTAATGGGCTCTTTATTAGTGGGTACTTCATTTGCTAAAT
>JAESUF010000361.1 GCA_016763215.1 Flavobacteriaceae bacterium | reverse complement strand
TATTTCTGGATTAATTAACCCAGAAGCTGGAAGTAGAAATGCGATTACTGAATCATTAACCAACATTATTTGGGCACCGCTAAAAGACGGATTACAATCAGTTTCTTTATCTGCAAACTGGATGTGGCCTTGTAAAAATGAAGGGGAAGATGCTCGTTTGTACAAAGCTGTAAAAGCAATTTCAGAATTTTCAATTGATTTAGGGATTAATGTTCCTACAGGGAAAGACTCCTTATCAATGAAACAAAAGTATCCAAACGAAGAAGTAATTTCTCCGGGTACAGTTATCATTTCAGCAGCCGCCAACTGTAATGATATTATGAAAGTTGTAGAACCTGTTTTACAAAAAGACGGAGGAGCTATATACTATATCAATGTTTCTCAAGACAATTATAAATTGGGTGGGAGTTCTTTTGCTCAAATAGTCAATAAAATTGGAAACGAAACTCCAACAGTAAAAGATGCGGCATATGTAAAAAATGTTTTCAATACAATTCAGAACTTAATCAAAGAAGGTCAAATTCTTGCAGGACATGATGTTGCTTCAGGTGGGTTGATTACTACTTTATTAGAATTGTGTTTTGCCAATCTAAATACCGGTGCAAACCTTAACCTTTCAGAATTAGGAGAAAGCGATAGCATCAAATTATTATTTGCTGAGAATGCAGGGATTGTAATTCAGTCTAAAGACAATACTATTGAAGATACATTTGCGAACAATGGAATTGCTGCTATTAAAATAGGAACTGTTACAGAAAGTAATAATTTAAACATACAAAATAATACGACAAACTATTCATTATCTGTTTCAGAGTTAAGAGATGCTTGGTACAAGACTTCTTTCCTTCTCGATCAAAAACAAACCGCAAATGGTTTGGCAAAAGACAGGTATAACAACTATAAGAATCAGCCACTTCAATACAAATTCCCTAAACAATTTACGGGAAAACTACCAGTGATTGACCATTCGAAACCTAGGCCTAAAGCAGCTGTTTTACGTGAAAAAGGGAGTAATTCTGAACGAGAAATGGCCAATGCAATGTACTTAGCCGGATTTGATGTTAAGGACGTTCATATGACCGATTTAATCTCTGGTCGTGAAACATTAGAAGACATTCAATTTATTGGAGCTGTGGGTGGATTCTCAAATTCGGATGTATTAGGTTCTGCTAAAGGTTGGGCTGGAGCATTTTTATACAACGAGAAAGCAAATAAAGCCTTAAAATCGTTCTTCGATAGAGAAGATACCTTAAGTGTCGGAATTTGTAACGGTTGTCAGTTATGGATGGAATTGGATTTGATGAATCCTGACCATGAAATACATGGAAAAATGACCTACAATGATTCTGGAAAACACGAAAGTGCCTTTACTTCTGTAAAAATACAAGAGAACAATTCTGTGATGCTTTCTAGCCTAGCAGGAACAACTCTTGGTGTTTGGATTTCTCATGGAGAAGGAAAATTTGATTTACCCTATTCTGAAGACAATTATGATATTGTTGCAAAATACAGTTATGAAGGATATCCACACAATCCGAATGGTTCTGATTTTAATACTGCCATGTTGTGTGATAAAACCGGGCGTCATTTAGCTACAATGCCACACATTGAACGTTCTACGTTCCAATGGAATTGGGCGAATTATCCAACTGAGAGAAAAGACGAAGTATCTCCTTGGTTAGAAGCATTTGTAAATGCTAGAACTTGGATTGAGAATAAATAAAACAAAATGGCTGGTTGTAAAAAACTAGCCTTTTTTATTTTATTGAAAACTTCTTAATCCCTATAAAATTGAGGTATAGAATTTTAATTTCTTTCTAATATCGATAGCGTCATAGATACTTTTTTCATTCGATAACCAAGAAATAGTATCGAACACATCGCATTTAGATTCCGCTACAATTGTAATTGGTTTAACCAGTGCAATGCTGTGCAATTTCTGAATGAGTTTTTCATACATTGGTTCATACAACGGATTAAAAATATAAAAAACATCTCCATCACTAAAATCAACCTCAAAAAAATCTGTGCAATACGTTTTGATATTTTTTAGTTGGAGTTTATCAATTAAAGTATTGCAAATTTTATTCCGTTCTTCTATAATTTCAATCCCTTTGAATTGAACTTTTGGATAGTGATAGGCTCCGTATAAAATTACCTTTCCGTAACCACTTCCTAAATCATAAAAAACAGTTTTTTCATTTAATTGAAGTACGTTGAACAAATCATCTAAATAATCGGATGTACCATATCGAAACGATTGCAATCCATACTTGACAGTCAGATCACCCAAATCGAAACTTTCTTCAATTTCGGAGGTCTGTATTTCTATATAATCTGAGATATCTTGAAAAGATTTCATCCTTATTTATCTAACATTATCTCATGCTTCATCAACACTTTTTCCATTTTAGTAAGCGCTGCTTTTGCTTTTTCCATTGCCGCATTGTAGGTAGCATCCGTTTCAGCTACATCTTGATGACAGAAATCACATACTTCAGAAGATTCATAGATATGATGATTACAACCATGACATAATTTTAAAGCTTCAGGGTCTCTTGGAATTCGATCACCAAAATCATCTTCAACTTTCTCTGTAGAAGTTGGTGTTTGCACTTCAATAATATTTCCTTCTTTATCTTCAACTACTATTTCAAACAATCCATAATCAAAAGCAACACCTTCTGCTTCTTTAATTTTACGAATGCGCTCTCTGTGTCCTTTTTTATCTAATTCGATAGCTCTATGATGGCAGAAAGGGTTGTTTCCTCTTTTTCCAAAGAGTACATGACTGGTCCAAGTACAACCTGCTAAACAAGAAGATTCGTAATAACAGCCTTTGCACCCACCCCATAACTCTTCCTTATTTCGATACCTTGAAAAAAACATCTCTTCACTGTATCTCCAAATATCTTCAATCTTCATGTTCTTTACATTTCCGCCTGTATAATCAGACGTTGGTAATGATGGACAGCCTTTAATCTTTCCATCAGCCTCAATACCAAGAGCCGTATGTCCGGCAGAGCAACCTGTAAAATAAGCCTCACTTCCCTGCCTCCAAATATGCTCATAAGGTCCAAAATAGCCAATGTTATTTCCTGCTTGCACAAGCACATTATTAGCCAATGCTTTTCTGTATATTTTGATTAAATTATCATAAAAATCGATCAGTTCATAAGGCTGTAAGATCAATTCATCTGCATGATCAACAGCATTTCCCATAGCGACTACCAATTGTACTTGCCAATTTTTAACGCCATTCTCGATTATGATATCTAACAATTCATCTAGTTCATTTTTATTTTTCTTAGTCATTACCGTATTCACGCTCGATACAATGTCATGCTTTTTTAATAATTGCAAGCAACGTATTACATGATCAAAAGAATCTTTTCTTCCTCTAATTTCATTATGAGTTTTAGCTAAACCATCAATAGAAACCCCAATATTTCTAATTCCGGCTTCTTTCGCAGCTAGTATTCTTTTTTCATTTAAATTATACGCTCCAGTTTGCATTGAGCATTCCATACCGCTTTCATCAATTCTACGAATAAGATCCGTCCAGTCTTTTCTTAAGAAGGCCTCTCCTCCAATAATTGTGATCTCACGAGTCCCTAATTTCTTTAAACTATCAATTACCTCAAAACACTGTTCTGTTGTCAGCTCACCTGGCCTTACTTTTCCTGCTCTTGATCCGCAATGAGAACATTTTAAATTACATGCCAATGTTATTTCCCATACTACATGTACAGGTGTTGCTGTCTTATAATCGTCTCTAATACGATATCGAGTTGAGTTTTCTTTCATAAATGTAGATTTAGATAATTAAAAAAAGTTTAAGAGGCGTAACACCTCTTAAACTTAAAAAAGGAAAAGCGATTATTTCTTACCGCCTTTACCTTTTTTCCCTTTCCCCTTAAAAGCTTCGATAGCCTCTACTAGGTCTAAGTAAGCAACATGCAAGTCTCCATGAGCTCTAATTGATGCTTTTGCTTGACTAGCTACTGCTTTCATTTTTTCAAGGTCATTAGAAGCTACTGCTTCTCTGATACCTGCAGCATACAATACTACTACTCCCATAATTTTTGGATTTAGGTTAATAATTAATTTCCGAGATTTGATAAAAAACTGATTATCAAGAACTCTCACTCTCAAAGAACCAAATTATAGATGGAGGATTTTAAGGTAGAAATCATGGTTTCTAGAAACGGGTATTATTACTTAACCATAAGTAACTAACCATAAATACGAATAACAGACCACAAAAAAGCCTGAAAAAATAATATGAATTATAAATAAAACATCCAGTCAATTTGAAATGTTACTTAGTTATAATATCTCGAAAGACCTCAAACTGACATATAAAAGACTTTATTGACAGTCCTATTTTAATTTATATCGCATTTTTTAACTGTTCAGTTTCTTTAATTGTTTTTTGTATTTTTAGTGCTGCGGTTCATAGAATACCATTTCTTAAAACTTAATTTAGACCGACTGTCACAAAAAAACAGCATTGCTGTCTTTAGAGTGTATTAAAACTTATAACAATGAAAAATAAAATTACTCTTTTAAGCTTTTTCTTAACTTTTACTAGTTTGGTAGCTTTCTCTCAAAAAACTGTTGACGCTAGTGATATTATTAAAGATATTAAAGCTGGAAAATCAATCTCAATATCCAATGCAACAATTGTTGGCGATTTAGATTTTACTGATATTGAAGAAAAATTAAAAAATCTTCCTAGAAAAAAAAGATGGTGGAATAACAAAGGTAGCAATACCATTAAAAATCTTATTGATACAGAAATTTCTTTTGTCAATTGTACTTTTCAAGATGATGTATTAGCCTATATCCCTGATGGAGAAAATAGTGGTTATACATTCATTGCTAATTTTGAAAATGATGTCATTTTTAAAAACTGTACATTCGAAAGAAAAGCAATGTTTAAATACTCTAAATTTGAAAGAAACGCTTCATTTGAAAATGCTAAATTTCAAGAGGATAGTACTTTTAAATACGCGGAATTCGACAATTTTATAAGCTTTGCAAATACTGTTTTTGAAGAAACAGCTACGTTTAAGTATACTAAATTTAGAAACGGTGTCTCTTTTAACAATGCAAAATTTGAAGAAGATTTAAATATTAAATATACAGAAGTACGAGGTAGATTTGATATTTCAGGAATGAAAGTAGCTTATGACATTGATTCTAAGTACACTAAGATCAATGGGAAGAGTTTTTCTAGACATCTTTTAAACAATCAATAAAAAACAGGTATAAATACCTATTTGTATAAAGTTTCCCTTTTATAACTTCGCAATCGAAAATTTGGTCGATAGTAGTTACTGGGGGGCAACTATCATCAACCTTAATAGGTCTCTATAGTATGGAGACCTATTATTTTTTTATCTTGTAGGCAACAAACAACTACTATGCCACAACAAATATTACGCCTTTTTGATTGTCCATACTACCAACAAGAGCAATTTCCTCAACAAAATTGTTTTGTTTATAAAGAAAATAATACATGGAAAAACTATACTACTCAAGAGTTTATCAATACTTCCAATCAAGTTAGCAGAGCTTTATTAAAACTAGGTGTACAACAGAACGACAAGATCGCTATTATAGTTCCTGTAAACCACCCCAAATGGCATTTTGTAGACATAGGTTCTTTACAAATTGGCGCTCAAAATGTTCCCTTGTATGCTACACTATCAGAAAAAGATTATGAGTATGTGTTGAATCATTCTGATGCCAAATTTTGTTTTGTAGCTGGCGATGATATTTATCAAAAAGTAAAAGCTGTTCAAGGAAACACAAAACTTAAAGAAATCTATCGATTTGATGATGATACTAGTGAAACAGGTTGGAATGCATTTTTAAAACTAGGAGAAGATCTAACCTCTCAAAGTGTCGTTGAGGAGCTAAAGAAAAAGATCTCTCCAAAAGATGTAGCCACCATCATCTATACGTCAGGTACTACTGGTACTCCCAAAGGAGTGATGCTCTCTCATAATAATATAGTTCAAAATATAAAAGCAACTAGAGAACGGTTAAACATTGTAGGCTCAGGAAAAAGAATCATCAGTTATCTACCCGTAAGTCATGTCTATGAAAGAGCAGCTGGTTATTATGCTCAAATAATGGGCTTTGAAATTTATTTTGCGGAAAGTATTGAACAGTTAGGAGATACTATCAGAGAAGTAAAACCACATATGTTAGCCGTTGTCCCTAGACTCTTAGAAAAGATATTCGATAAAATTATAAGCAAAGGAAGTCAGCTCTCTGGAATAAAAAAAAGAGTGTTCTTTTGGGCTTTAGCCCTAGGTGAAAAATACGAGCCTTATAAAAAGAATAGTGGATGGTATCACTTTCAATTAAAAATTGCCAACAAGCTTATTTTCAGTAAGTGGAGAGAAGCTTTAGGAAATAACTTAGAGTTTATGTTATCGGGAAGTGCCCCATTACAATCAAGGCTTATTCGTGTCTTTACAGCTGCTGATATTCCTATTTATGAGGGATATGGAATGACGGAATCATCTCCTGGTGCGACATTGAATGATACTAGAAATAATGGCTTAAAAATTGGTACCGTTGGAAAACCATTGGATGGAATTGAGGTGAAAATTGCTGAAGATGGTGAAATCTTAATGAAAGGTCACTGTGTAATGCAAGGGTATTATAAAAGAGAAGACCTGACAAGAGAGACCATAAAAAATGGATATCTACACTCGGGTGATATTGGTGAAATAGATGCTGACGGTTTTCTTAAAATAACAGATCGGAAAAAAGAAATTTTCAAAACATCTGGAGGCAAATATATTGCTCCAGCAGTTTTAGAAAGTGAATTCAAAAAATCGCGTTTTATAGACCAAATAATGGTTATTGGAGAAGAGCAGAAAATGCCAGCTGCGCTAATTCAACTCAATTTTGACTTTGTAAAGGAATGGTCAAAACGAAAAGGCTATACTATTAAAGAGGTTAATAAAAGTAAAAAACTCCGAGATCGAATTCAAAAAGAGATTGACCACTATAACAAAAGTTTTGGAAAATGGGAACAAATTAAAACCTTTGAAATAACTTCTAAAGAATGGACTGTAGATTCTGGTCACCTTACTCCCACTATGAAAATGAGAAGGAAGGTCATTTTAGAGAAACATCGAGATTTACACGATAAAATCTACAATTCATAGAAAGTTACTCCTTCAAATAGAATATTGTGAAATCTGTTGCTTTTTTGTAATTTGGCATTCAACAAATTTTTACAGAATATATATATGTCAACAGAAATCACTCGATTATTCGACTTTCCTTACTATGCTCAGAAAAAATTCAATTTAAAGAAGACTTTTGTAACGAAGTATGGACAAGACTGGATAGCTACTTCTAATGAAGAATACATAAAAAAAGCCAATGCTATTAGTAGAGGTTTATTACGATTAGGAGTAAAAGAAAACGATAAAGTCGCAGTCATTTCAACCAACAATAGAACAGAGTGGAATATAGTTGATATAGGAATACTTCAAATTGGAGCTCAAAACGTTCCCATTTACCCAACCATCTCAAAAGAAGACTATGATTATGTTTTGAATCATTCTGAATCGAGTTACTGTTTTGCTTCCGATGATTTAATTATAGAAAAATTAAATCAAATAAAAGGAAATACACAACTGAAAGAAGTATTCACTTTTGATGATATCAAAGGTGAGAAAAGTTGGAATGAAGTCTTAGAATTAGGAAAAGACGAAAGTAATCAAAGTGAGGTAGAGGCTAGAAAAGAAGCCGTAACGGGTGATGATTTAGCTACATTAATATATACATCTGGAACAACAGGAAGACCAAAAGGTGTAATGCTTTCACATAGCAACATCGTTTCTAATGTGTTGGCCAGTGAAAAAAGAGTTCCTTTAGATATAGGAGATTCGATAGCTCTAAGTTTTTTACCAATTTGCCATATTTTTGAGAGAATGATGCTCTACTTATACCAATACTGTGGAGTTGAAATACATTTTGCTGAATCTATTGAAAAAATGAGTGATAACTTAAAAGAAGTAAAACCTCATGTAATGACAGCTGTTCCAAGACTCTACGAAAAAGTATTTGATAAAATTTATGGTCGTGGTGAGGAATTATCAGGATTCAAACAAAAACTCTTTTATTGGTCAATTGATTTGGCTTTACAGTTTGAACCCTATGGCGCAAATGGTTGGTGGTATGAACAGAAACTAAAAATTGCAAGAAAACTTATTTTCTCAAAAATAAAAGAGGGTTTAGGTGGACGATTAGATTTAATGGTGTCTGGAAGTGCTGCCTTACAACCAAGACTCACTCGATTTTTTGCTGCTGCAGGAATGCCAATTATGGAAGGCTATGGACTAACTGAAACTTCGCCAGTAATTTCAGTAAATGACCAAAGAAATGGAGGATTTAGAATTGGGACCGTAGGGAGAATTTTAGACGGAGTTGAAGTGAAAATTAATGAGAATGGTGAAATCTTAACCAAAGGACCCAATGTTATGAAAGGGTATTATAAAGACCCTGAGAAAACTGCTGAAGTACTTAAAGACGGTTATTTTCATACGGGTGACAAAGGAGAAGTATCTAAAGATGGCTTTATAAAGATTACTGGTCGAACAAAAGAAATGTTTAAAACTTCTGGAGGAAAATATGTAGTTCCTCCCTTATTAGAAGGAGAATTGAAGCAATCTCGTTTTATAGAACAAATTATGGTGATTGGCGATGGAGAAAAAATGCCCGCTGCTTTAATACAACCTAATTTCATTTTTATTGAAGATTGGATAGAAAGAAAAGGTCATGATATAGGGAAAACTTATTCAGAAATCGCTAGCTCTCAGATTGTTATTGATAGAATTCAAAGAGAAGTAGATGAATGTAATAAAAACTTTGGAAAATGGGAACAAATTAAAAAGTTTGAATTAACTCCCGAAGAATGGTCTATTGATGGAGGTCAGCTGACACCTACTATGAAAATGAAACGAAAAATCATCAAAGAGATTTATAATGATCTCTACGAAAGAATCTATAGAGGATAAAAAAAACGCTGCAAATTGCAGCGTTTTTTATTACTTTTAATTTGATGAAAATGCAACCAACAATTATTCTTTGCATTCTGTTATTTGCAAAAAAAAACTGATGAAATACATTTAGTCATCAATGGCAAAAAAATAATTGGTCAAACAAGTTATTTTTCTCCTTAGCACAAAAAAACTTTTGTTTTGAAAAATGAAAAATCTACTATTACAATAAAAATGATGATTCAAGAATTGAAGATAAACAACGACTCAACCCCTAAAGAACTCATTTTCAACCTAAAATAAAAATTGAATAATTTTTAAACTATCTGATTTTTCTCAATGTTAAGAAATCATTAAATAGTAAAAATACTTATTGCTTTAAGCTTATTTTTATATACATTTGCACAAAATTACAGAATGGTGTTAATATAGTACTGTTCGTCTCCTGATAATTTTAGATAAGCGCCCCTGCTTATTGTGATTAAGAGTAAAACCCCTGAATACATACCACCTAGAATCAGATATAAGGAATCGTGTAATGCGTTAAATTGTATCTAGAAATGAAGAACATGCTCATAATAGCTCTATTATTAATAGGACCGTTAAGTTATGCTCAAACAATTTTTTCTCACGAAAGAGAAATTAGCAACAAAGAGAACTATGTCTTTACAGATATAGATTTTGTTAACTTTAACGATAACCTAAAGTTATCTGGTACCTTGATTGCCCCAAAATCAGCGTATCAAAAGGTTGTTGTTATCCTACCTGGTTCTGGAAAAGACACCAGAAACTCCCATTATAAATTAGCACAAGAATTTCTTAAAAGCAATATAGCTGTGTATCGTTTTGATGAGCGAGGCGTGGGAAAATCTCAAGGGACTTTCACTACTGCCATTTCTGGATTAACATACGACTTAGCATATGCTGTTAAACACTTAAAATCACTGCCTAAATTACAAGAGAAACAAATTGGAGTTTTAGGCCACAGTTTAGGCGGTATGGCCTCGATTGTTGCCCACCAAATTATTAGCAACCCTAAAGAAAAAATAGATTTCTTAATTCAAATAGCTTCTCCTGTGAAAAGCTTTTCTGAAGCTTCAAGATATCAAATACAAACCCTCCCCAATTATCAAATAAAGAACAAATCAAAACAAGAAATTGTTCAATTACTTGATACCCTGGTGTACATCACTGACAAGAATAAACATTCAAACATCAGTGATATAGCTCTAAGAGATATTGGAATTCAAGCCATCAAACATAAAGGCTTTGAACTCAATGATATCAAATTCTGGAGTTACACACACATCGATTTATTTAAACACGATTATGAAGATGCTTACAAGCAGCTTCAAATTCCGACTATTTACCTCATCGGTTCGAGAGATAAATATGTAAACCCTATTTCGGAAGTTAATCGGTTAAAAAAATTCAACAACCCCCTTATTACAGTAAAGGTAATGACCAATTTAAATCATTACCTAACCTCAGGAACACTCAACCCCAATGTCTTGTATAATATAGACAAAAGTGCAACTGAAACAATTATGAACTGGATACAAAAAATCTAAAGCCGATTCTCCTAACCTGGTTTTATAAAGAAAAGTTCATAGAAAAACGATCACATTACCTCCTAGAAATGTGTGATGCTATTCAAGTAGAATAGTGCACTAATTATGTCCCCCTCAGATTTATAGCTGTTTACGCAGGTTAGAATACGTGTTGTTTTAACCTGCTAAACAAAAAGTTGAGTCACGTTATGCGTGATTAAAATTAGAAAGTAGTGTTAAACCTTAATTATTATTTATTATGAAAAAATTCTCAACATTAATGGTACTGACGTTGTTCAGTTTCATTGCAACAACTAGCGCTCAAAAGATTGAGCAACAAGGGGTTTCAATTGCATTAGACATGAAGCCAATTCTTATGCTAAGCATGGATTCGCCTCATCAAATCAATTTTATTTTTGATGAAAAAAGCAAATACTTTACGGGTATTACAAAAAAAGCAGCGACCACATTAAAAGTAACCTCAACTGTAAAATGGGACTTGTATGCTGTGGGTCGATCTAAAGGAAAGAGTCCAAATGGAAAAACTTTTTGGGACCAACAAGAAAGTTATGGTACATCTGTAAATTCTGTTGCAGATATCCCTATGAGCTTGGTTGAAATTAGACAGAGTCAACCAAATACAGGAACCAATAATACTGTAGCTAGATACTCTGATTACAGTCAAGATTTTAAAGATGGTTTCAGACCTAATGGTGGAAACAGCCTTTATGTTAGTGAAAACGGGACTCCTACACCACCTAATAAAACAGGAAAATACATTGCTGGTCATGCAGGGTATTCCGATGATATAAAAAACGGATACATGCATATGGGTAGTTATGTTTCTAAAAATGGGCAAGGCGCTCCATTTGAATATGTAATTGATTACAGAATTTTACCTGGTTTCCCTGCTATTTTTCCAAATGCTTTTAGCTCAGATGCTACAGTTGCACAAAACATAGTTACATCTTCTAATGCTAATTCTGTATTGGTTGGAGGTGCTGCTGGTTCAGGGAATGCAACCTATGCAGAGCCTGGAGCTTACACTATGTATGTACAATACGTTCTATTAGAAGATCAATAAGCGTGTACTAAACTATAAATACACAATTGTGTATTTAACAAGCTACTCAACTTTTTAGTTGGGTAGAATAAAAATAATTAAGGGTTAAAGCGCTGTCATAGACAGCGCTTTATTTTATTATATTTATCACAAATTATTATCAATAATGAAATCAAATAACTCAATTGAGGTTAACGGATACAAACATGTAATATACAACTCAGATAAAATGACAACTAAAGAGTCATTATCAAAGAGTAATTTATTCTATGAATGGTTAAATAAAAGAAGATCTGTAAGAGATTATTCGAATCAACCCGTTTCTAAAGAAATCATTGAAAACTTAATTAAGAGTGCTTCTACGGCTCCATCAGGTGCCCATAAACAACCTTGGATATTTTGCGCTATTTCTGATAAAGATTTAAAAACAAAAATAAGGTTCGCTGCAGAAATAGAAGAAAAAGAAAATTATGAGAATAGAATGAGTGAACGTTGGAAAAAAGACCTAGCTCCACTAGCTACTAATATGCTAAAACCTTTTTTGGAGGAAGCCCCTTGGATAATTATTGCTTTTAAGAAAGTATATGAGTTTGGAGAAAATAATGAAAAGTACAACAATTACTATGTTAACGAATCTATAGGAATAGCTTGTGGTATGTTAATTTCCGCTATTCATAATGCGGGATTAGTAACACTAACCCACACACCCAGTCCAATGAACTTTCTTACTAAAATATTAAATAGACCTTCTAATGAAAGAGCTTTTCTTCTGTTGCCAATTGGTTATCCAAAATCAGAGGCCTATGTACCAGATTTGGCTAGAAAAAATCTGGATGAAATGGCTGTATTTTTTGAGTAAGTAAATGACTAAAACTACTCCCCTTTCTTTAATATTTTAGGAAATTTCTTTTGAAAGCGCTTCAATCTTGGAATAGAAACATTTCGTACATAACTGTTATTAGGGTTTCTTTTCTCATAGTTTTGATGGTACTCTTCAGCTACATAGAACAGTGTATGTTCAGTTACCTCAGTTACAATTTTACCTTTATAGACCTCTTTATTTAATTTTTTAATTGCTGCTTTTATAATTTGTTTTTCTTTATCAGTACTGAAAAAAGCAATAGACCTGTATTGACTACCATAATCTGGATACTGGCCATTTTTTGTAGTTGGATCATGTGACCCAAAGAAAACATTGACCAATGTTTTAAAACTGACTTTCTTAGGATTGTAATATACTGCAACAGCTTCTGCATGTCCTGTTTTACCCGTTCCTATTTTTTGATAGGTAGGATTTATCGTATTTCCACCTGCGTAACCAGAAACTGCTTCACTTACTCCTTCTACACTTTCAAAAATCGCTTCTACACACCAAAAACAACCACTAGCAAAATAGGCTACTTCAGTGTTTTTTTGTCCTTTGATAACTCCTGTTTTTCTTTCTTCAACGGGTTCCAAAAACCCGAAAGAAATTAAAAGAAAGCTTGCTAAAAAAAGGAGTCTAATTTGTTGAATATATTTCATATCTTTTTGTATCGTCTTGTGGGTTGGTCTAAAAAAAATAGCATTCCCTACAATTGTTTACAACTTTAGTATTTTGTTAAGAAAGCATATTGTAAATCCTGACACAGATACTTACATTTGTGATACAAAGATAAGCATTACTACATGGAGCATTTTATCGTTTCTGCGCGTAAATACAGACCTCAAAATTTTGAGGACGTAGTTGGGCAACAAGCCATTACCAATACATTGGAAAATGCGATAAAAAACAACCATTTAGCACAAGCTTTATTATTCACAGGTCCTAGAGGAGTTGGTAAAACATCTTGTGCACGAATTCTTGCTAAAAGAATCAATCAAGAAAGCAGCACCACGGAAGACGAAGACTTCGCATTCAATATTTTTGAATTAGATGCCGCGTCTAACAACTCGGTAGACGACATTAGAAGTCTAACAGATCAAGTTAGAATACCTCCGCAGACAGGAAAATACAAAGTGTATATTATTGATGAGGTACATATGTTATCTCAAGCTGCTTTTAATGCTTTTTTAAAGACTTTAGAAGAACCACCTGCACATGCTATTTTTATCTTAGCGACTACAGAAAAACATAAAATCATTCCAACGATTTTATCTCGTTGTCAAATTTTTGATTTCAAACGAATTACTGTTTTGGATGCCAAGAATTATTTGAAAAAAATTAGCGAAAAAGAGGGAATTACTGCAGATGATGACGCTTTGCACATTATTGCTCAGAAAGCTGATGGAGCAATGCGGGATGCACTATCCATTTTTGATCGTGTTATTAGTTTTTCAGGGAATAGCTTAACACGTGAAGCTGTGACTCAAAATTTGAATGTTTTAGATTATGATTCTTATTTTGAAATGACAGATTTGCTACTTACTAATAAAATTCCAGGTGTACTAAATGCTTTCAACGTCATTTTAACTAAAGGTTTTGAAGGGCATCACTTTATCAACGGGTTAGCATCACACTTTAGAGATTTATTGGTTGCAAAAGATAAAGAAACAATTGACCTTCTGGAAGTTGGAGATGTCACTAAAAAGAAATATTTAGAACAATCTTCGAAAGCAAGTATTACATTTCTAATTAAAGCTATAGATAAGGCTAATGATTGCGATTTAAAGTATCGAACTAGTAAAAATCAACGATTGCTCGTCGAATTATCCTTAATGCAAATTGCCTCTATCACTTTTGATGGAGAAAAAAAAAAACCAGCTAACTACATAATACCAGCT
>JAESUF010000360.1 GCA_016763215.1 Flavobacteriaceae bacterium | reverse complement strand
TTGTAACTTTCATTCCTAAAAATCCAAACATTGCTACTCATACTCTAGCATTGATTGAAAAACAACTACACTATTGCTACATTAATTACGGGTGATATTAATAAAATTAAGAACCATCATAATTGAATTGGAGAACGTTCTAAAAAAGCTGGAATGATTGTCTACAATCCTTTGTGGAAAAAAAAGAGAAAAGATCTCTTTAGAGAAATTATTCATTTAAATTTTAATGTGATCTTTACATTGGCTAAAAAAAGTCAATGCAGATTGAATTGAAAAAAGTTGACGAACAATAAAACGATTGTATTAAGTGATTCAAAAAGAAACGTTACAACAATTAAACAGTTCTCTTAAAGGAGAATTATTGTATGATCATCTGCATAAAACATTGTATGCTACAGATGCATCTGTGTACCGAAAAACACCATTGGCTGTTGCCTACCCTAAAGAGGAAAAAGACATTCAACTGCTTATTGAATTTGCTACAAAGTATCAAACAACATTAATTCCTAGAACAGCAGGAACTTCCTTAGCAGGTCAATGTGTTGGAGACGGAATTGTGGTAGACGTTTCTAAGCATTTTACACAAATCCTCGCTTTTGATGAAATTAATAAAACAGTTACTGTTCAACCTGGAGTTGTTCGTGATGAGCTTAATTTATTTCTACAACCTTTTGGCTTGTTTTTTGGTCCAAATACATCAACCTCCAATCGATGCATGATTGGCGGAATGGTTGGAAACAATTCTTCAGGAAGCACCTCAATTAAATATGGCGTTACACGTGACAAAGTTTTACAAATAGACGGACTGCTAGGTGATGGTTCTAAAGCTGTTTTTAAAGAACTAAGCTCTGAAGAATTTAAAACGAAGAAATTAGAACAATCGTTAGAAGGAAAAATATACAAATCAGTTTACAACGAACTGTCTCAAGGAGAGATTCAACAAGAAATAAAAAAACAGTTTCCGAAACCAAGTATTCACAGAAGAAATACTGGATATGCTGTAGACGAGTTATTAAACTCTGATTTGTTTGGCGGGAAAAGTCAAACAATTAATATTGCCAAATTACTATCGGGAAGTGAAGGTACCCTCGTTTTTTCTACTGCAATTACATTGCAACTAGATGATATAGCTCCCAAAGAAAGCGTAATTGTCGCTTCTCATTTTAAGAGCATCAACGAAAGTTTACACGCAACAGTGCTTACCATGAACCACAGTTTATATGCCTGTGAATTGATGGACAAAGTAATTTTAGATTGTACAAAAAACAATAGAGAGCATGCCCAAAATCGCTTCTTTATTCAAGGAGACCCAAAGGCTATATTAATCTTAGAAGTATCTGCAAACACCATCGATGAGGCACATGAAAAAGCTGACCTACTAATTCAGGATTTAGAGAAAAACGGATTTGGGTATCATCATCCAAAAGTAACAGGAACTGATATCAAAAGAGTCTTTGACTTACGTAAGGCTGGTTTAGGCTTGCTAGGGAATATTATTGGCGATAAAAAAGCTGTTGCCTGTATTGAAGACACCGCAGTAGATTTGAATGATCTTCCGAACTACATTACCGAGTTTACACAGATCATGGACAAATACAAGCAAAACGCAGTCTATTATGCCCATGCTGGTGCTGGCGAATTGCACTTGCGCCCGATTCTGAATTTAAAAAAATCAGAAGATGTCGATTTGTTTCGAAAAATTACAACAGAAACTGCTGAATTGGTAAAAAAATATGGCGGATCGTTTAGTGGTGAACATGGTGATGGAATTGTTCGCGCCGAGTTTATTCCGCTTATGATTGGTGAAGAAAATTACCAATTGCTACGAAGAATTAAAAAAGCTTTTGATCCGAACAATGTATTTAACAAAGGAAAAATAACAGACGCCTTTCCAATGGATAAAAGTTTGCGTTATGAAATTGATAGAAACGAGCCAGAGATTAATACAATTCAAGATTTTTCTGACAATGAAGGGATCTTAAAATTGGCTGAGAAATGCAACGGTTCTGGAGATTGTAGAAAGCCTGCTTCAGCTGGAGGCACTATGTGTCCTAGTTATCGAGCAACCAAAAACGAAAAAGATACCACCCGAGCAAGAGCGAATACCTTACGGGAGTTTTTAACCAATTCTGAAGCCTCTAATAAATTCAATCATACAGAATTAAAAGAAGTTTTTGATCTTTGCTTAAGTTGTAAAGCATGTGCAACAGAATGCCCTAGCAATGTAGATGTAGCTGCTCTAAAAAGCGAATTCTTATATCAATATCAAGAAGAAAACGGCTACTCTTTCCGAAGCAAACTGTTTGCGAACAATGTTAAATACAACAAACTAGGAAGTCTTGCGCCTGCACTAACAAATTTGGTTTTAAATACGACGTTGACAAAATCAATCATGGGGGTTTCTACGAAACGTAGCGTTCCAAAACTAGCTCCAAAAACATTGAAATCTTGGTATAAAAAGCAGCGTCATTCTAGTAGTCAACGCATCGTTTATTTATTCTGTGATGAATTTACCAATTATTATGATGTTGAAACCGGAAAGGATGCCATACCGTTTTAAAACGATTGGGATACAATCCACAAATCGTCGATCATACAGAGAGTGGACGAAGTTTTATCTCTAAAGGATTCTTAAAAGAAGCTAAAATAGTAGCCAATGAAAACATTGCTGTTTTTAAGGAACTGATTTCAATTGACACTCCCTTAATTGGCATAGAGCCTTCTGCTATTTTAACTTTTAGGGATGAGAACATTCGTTTGAGTGATGATCAAGAAGCTGCAAAACAGATTGCAGAAAATGCTTTTACAATTGAAGAGTTTTTGAAAAATGAATTTGAAAAAGGGACTATCAAATCCAATCAATTTACCGACAAAGAGAAAGCTCTTAAGATTCATGGACATTGCCATCAAAAAGCATTGTCGAGTACACATGCTACTTTTACCATGCTGAATATTCCAAAAAACTACAGTCCTACTATTATGAATACGGGGTGCTGTGGAATGGCTGGTTCATTTGGATATGAAAAAGAACACTATGCTGTGAGTATGCAAGTGGGTGAAGATACTTTATTCCCGAAGGTGAGAAATACTCCAAAAGAAATTGATATTGTGGCTGCTGGTACAAGTTGTAGACATCAGATTTTTGACGGTACAAAACGAATCGCAAAACATCCCATTACAATTTTAAAAGAGGCATTGTTATAAAGGTTAATGTAAAATTAAAAAAACCTCTTTTCATCTTTTCTCTTTAAAACTGCTAGTGACTAATGCAAAGTCGAAAATATATTTGCTAATTATTAAAAACTAGTATTGTCACTGCGAGCGTAGCGAAGCAGTCTCAAACTCTCTAACTATAAATAAACAGATTGCTTCATTTCATTCGCAAAGACAACAGATCATTGTTCATTGTTCATTGATAACTGAATTTCGTACATTTTGAGCAGATTGCTTCATTTCATTCGCAAAGACAACAGATCATTGATCATTGTTCATTGTTCATTGTTCATTGTTCATTGATATTGTTCACTGATAACTGATAATTGTACACTGATAACTGAATTTCGTACATTTAGAACTTAAATTTTTCCATGTCAAAATCCAAAAGCAAAATCTCTTCTATGTTTGCGCTCATCATGCTGGTGAAGCTATTTTTTTATTACCCTTTATTTTAATGAGAGTATTTAAACCTGTGATTCGAGGAGCCTTTATAATTTCTGACGCTCAGATTGGAGAAGCACAAGCGCTTTATGGAATTACAGCAGTGATTTCTTACTTCTTTGGTGGATTTATTGCTGACAAATGGGAAGCACGAAAATTACTGTCAATTTCCCTAATTCTAACAGCTATTGGAGGTCTCTGGATGGTGATGATTCCGTCTATTTTCACCTTAAAAATCTTGTATTCTTTTTGGGGAATTTCTACCATACTACTCTTTTGGGCATCAC
>JAESUF010000359.1 GCA_016763215.1 Flavobacteriaceae bacterium | reverse complement strand
TTGCTGCTTTTAAAAAGAAATTTGGGACGACCCCAAAGAAATATGTAATGTCTTTGAACAACTAATCAAATGAAGCAACTTAGTCATTACGACATACAAAATAACCAACAACTATTCCCGATCACTATTGTTTGTGATGCGATTAGAACCCCTGAAAATATTGGAATGTGCTTCCGTATTGCTGAGAGTTTTGGTGTTTCGAAAATATATTTACATGAAAGCTCGCCTTCTACAGAAAATAGAAATGTTAAAAGAACAGCTAGAAATACAATCGATCAAATTGAGCATGAATTTTACGAAAGCTTCACCGATTTAATCCATCAATTAAAAGAAGAAGGGAACACTATTTTGGGGATAGAAATTACTGACAAAAGCATTCCTATTCAAGAATACAATTTCAAAAATCACAATAAAATAGTATTGCTCCTAGGGAGCGAACGCAATGGAATAGAGGACATCAGCCACATAGACGGCACAATTTCCATCCCTATGTATGGTCGGAATTCATCAATGAATGTTATTCATAGTTTAAGCATTGCATTGTATGAAGCAACAAATCAATTGAGAAAAAAATAAGTGTCAGTTCGAGCGAAATTAAAAACAAATTATGAAAGGAGTTTTATTAGTTAATTTAGGATCACCTGAGAGTACAAGCATAAAAGATGTTCGTAAATATTTGGATGAGTTTCTAATGGATGAACGTGTTATAGACATTCCTTATTGGAAACGTTTCTTGCTAATTAAAGGAATCATTTTAAATGTTAGGCCTAAGAAATCTGCTGCGGCTTATAAAAAAATATGGTGGAAAGAAGGCTCGCCTTTAATCGTAATTTCTGAACGTTTTTCTAAAGAGGTCACTGCTAAAATTGATATTCCTGTTGCTTTGGGAATGCGCTATGGTTCTATGAGCATAGAAAAGGGGATTAAGGAGTTAGCAGATCAGGGAGTTGATGAAATTTTACTTGTTCCTTTGTATCCACATTATGCAATGTCATCGTCTGAAACTGTTGTTGCAAAAGCTGAAAACATACTACACAAAAAGTATCCAACAATAAAAATGGATGTTTTACCTGTTTTCTATAATGAGAAAAACTACATCAAAGCAATGAGTGCTAACATTCAAGAGCATTTGAATGGATTTGACTACGATCATATTCTGTTTTCTTATCATGGTATTCCAGAGCGTCACGTTCTAAAGTCTGACACCACACAAAGTCATTGTAAAATTGATGGCACTTGTTGTGATTCTCCTTCTGAAGCTCACAAAACTTGCTATAGACACCAATGCTTTGAAACGACCAAAGAAATTGTAGAAGAACTTGGACTCAAAGAAGGAACCTATAGTAATTCTTTTCAATCTCGCCTTTTAAAAGATCCTTGGCTAAAGCCTTATACAGATTTTGAATTTGAGCGCCTGCCAAAAGAAGGAAAAAAGAAACTCGCTGTTATAGACCCATCATTTGTCTCTGATTGTTTGGAAACATTAGAAGAGATTGCTATGGAAGGGAAACATCAATTTACGGAGTCTGGTGGAGAAAATTTTAAATACATTCCTTGTATGAATGACAATGAAAACTGGGTAGATGTAATGGTAAAATGGATTAATAATTGGAAGAATTAACAATCTATTATAAAAAATAAAATAGTTTGATTTAAAGTGCTTAATTTTAAATCACCCAATTTATAAATTAATAAACATGGATTTTTCTTACGTAAAAGCACTGCATCTTATTTTTGTGATCACTTGGTTTGCGGGGCTTTTTTATATTGTACGCCTCTTTATTTATCATGTAGAAGCTGAAGACAAAGAAGAGCCAGCAAAAGAAATTTTGCAAACCCAATACAAGTTAATGAGCAAGCGCCTCTGGTATATTATTACTTGGCCCTCGGCAATCTTCGCAACTATTTTTGCCATTTGGATGCTCGTATTGCAACCTGTTTTTTTAACAATGGGATGGATGCATGTAAAACTTACGTTTGTTTTTGCCTTGTTTTTTTACCATGCTGGCTGTCATAAGATTTTTATACAATTACAAAACGACATTATTAAATACACTTCTTTTAAACTGAGAATTTGGAATGAAGTGGCTACCATTATCCTCTTTGCTATTGTTTTTCTAGTCGTACTACAAAGTGCTATTAATTGGATTTGGGGTGTTATTGGTATTATCCTTTTCGGAATATTATTAATGCTTTCTATTAAACTCTACAAGAACATTAGAGCGAAGAAAGATTGGGAAGGTGAAAATGATGATAATGATGATGATGTAGTGGAATAGTGGAGCACTATATAGATTGCTCTATGTATACATTGGTTAATTTTTCAAGGATTGTTCGAACGGAATACGGTTTACAATACTTCTTCCTAAGGTAATCTCATCTGCATACTCTAGCTCATCCCCTACTGAGATTCCACGAGCAATTGTAGACGTCACAACATCAAGTCCTTCAATTTGCTTAAAAATGTAAAAATTTGTGGTGTCTCCTTCCATGGTAGAACTCAATGCAAAAATAAGCTCTTTAATCTCTCCTTTTTTCACTTTCTCGACTAGACTATCTATTTGTAGGTCTTGAGGCCCTATTCCTTCAATAGGAGATATTTTGCCTCCCAAAACATGGTATAACCCTTTAAATTGAGCCGTGTTTTCAATGGCCATTACATCGCGAATGTCTTCTACCACACAGATAATCTCTACATTTCTATTGGGATTGTTACAGATATCACAGATAACAGTATCAGAAATATTATGGCATTTCTGACACGATTTCACATCTGTTCTTAGTTGCTGTAACGCCTCTGTTAAATAGCCTGTATTTTCGGCAGGTTGCTTTAACAAATGCAACACCAATCGCAGCGCTGTCCTCTTCCCTATTCCGGGCAAACGAGAAACCTCACCAACAGCATTTTCAAGAAGTTTAGATGAAAAATCCATGGGGGCAAATGTACAGTTTTCAGTTGTTACTTCGAATGATTTTCTGAATTTCAACTGAAGAAAATTGCATTGAGAAATCCTTCTCTAAAGTTCTCGATACAAATTTTAGTTTTAAACACTAAAATTCACTCGAACTGACATTTCATAAACAGATATAATCCACAAATAACCTTTATATTCGTAGGTAACAATTCGTAATTTACATCCATGCAACCACTACATATTTTACTTCTCATTGTTGGCTATTTTAGTGTCCTTATTTTTATCTCGTACATCACTGGAAGAAAAGCCGATAACGCAACTTTTTTTAAAGCCAACAACTCATCGCCTTGGTATTTAGTTGCCTTTGGGATGATTGGTGCATCGCTCTCTGGAGTTACTTTTATTTCAGTTCCTGGTTGGGTTGAAGGTCAGAGCATGAGTTATATGCAAATGGTACTAGGGTATATTGTTGGATATGCAGTTATCGGATTGGTATTACTCCCCTTGTATTACCGATTAAATCTTACGTCTATTTACACCTATCTAGAAGATCGATTTGGACGTTACTCCTATAAAACTGGAGCCTTGTTCTTCTTGCTTTCTAGAACAATTGGCGCTGCTTTTCGACTCTTTTTAGTCGCCAATGTATTGCAATTGCTACTTTTTGATGCCTATGGAATCCCGTTTTGGGTAACTGTGACCATTACCATTCTATTGATTTGGCTGTATACTTTTAAGGGCGGAATTAAAACCATTGTTTGGACAGACACCTTGCAAACACTTTTTATGCTAATTGCTGTTGGTGTGTGTATTTATACCATTTCGAGCGAAATGAACATCTCTAATATTTTTAGTTATGTTGCTGATAGCGAATTGTCAAAGACCTTCTTTTTTGACGATTTTAAAGCTGGGAATTATTTCTGGAAACGATTTTTTGCTGGAGCGTTTATTGCAATTGTAATGACAGGATTGGATCAGGACATGATGCAAAAAAACCTGACTTGTAGAAACTTAAAAGACGCACAGAAGAACATGTTTTGGTTTACCATTGTATTGGTTATTGTCAACTTTTTCTTTTTAGCCTTAGGCATCTTATTAACGGACTACGCACAGAGAAATGGAATAGATGCTCATAAAGATGAATTATTTCCAATCATTGCCACCAAAGGAACCTTAGGACTAGCAACAGCGATGTTCTTTTTATTAGGCTTAATTGCGGCCGCCTACTCGAGTGCAGATTCTGCCCTAACCTCTTTAACAACTTCCTTTAGTATTGATATCTTAGAAGTAGAAAAGAAAAAAGATAAAAAGGAACAAGAAAAAATTAGAAAGAGGGTTCATGTACTCTTCTCATTTATTTTAATTGCTGTTATTCTTATTTTTAAATACTTCATTGCTGACCAAAGTGTTATTGCTAAAATATTTACGTTTGCTGGCTATACCTATGGCCCATTATTAGGCTTGTATGCTTTTGGCTTGTTTACCAAGCTACAGGTAAAAGACAAAGCAGTGCCATACATCTGTATTATTGCGCCGATTCTTACTTGGTTTACGAACTACCTAACCATTCAATTTTTTGAATTTGATTTTGAATTCTTTGTTTTGGTCTTAAATGGATTCTATACGTTTGCTGGTTTGGCATTGGCAAAACGCAAATAGATTTTACTATCTTTAAAAAAAAATCTAAACAGGAACAAAACTTCCTATTACCCGGGAATAATGACCTATAAACAGGAAGTTTATTCTCAATATAACCAGTTCCCATTCATTGGCGGAACGCACACTGAATCGAAAAAGTGGAATTTAACCGAATAACTTAAACTCTGAAAAAACAACGAAATGGCAACAACGTGTATAAATAATACTTAATCAAAGTGTAGTGCTTTTTGGTACGTACAATTTTCCAGTGGAAGATTAGCCTTGTGAAAATTCCGAATTCCCTTCCACAAACCGTTACAAACAATTACTCTTTTCTATTTACTAGATTTCTCTAAGATTAAAATCAGTCCTTGACTTTTATCAACAGTAACTGGTTTGCTTAACTCGTAATTATTTCCCGATTGCAAACCTTTGATTTTTGGACTGCTTAATTGTGCCGAATTTTTATCAAAACCTAAAACTTCCCAATCAATATTTAAAATCACTTGTTCATTTCTATCAGACCACGAACCAATAACAATCATAATTTTATTATCATGAACATACACAGTGCTTTTAATATTTGGATGATTTGTTTTAACAGGAGATCTATCAACCCAATAACCAAGCATTTCAGCATTAGCAATGTCAAAAATATCAAATAGTTCCCACAATGCTCCAGGATTATAATTACCATAAACACGTGTAGTCATTCCATACACTAATCCACGATAAGGATGCCCCCCTTTCTCTAGCATTTCTCCAGTTAGACCAAATGGAATTCCAGACACTTCAGTTAGCCAATAATCTGGATCCAGATCATATTCAAAATATTCTCCAAACCAGAGTCTAGAGATATAAGGAAAATGTTCCATATATAAAAAAGCACTATTAATAAAACCATCTCTATTATTATATTGATTGGCTGAGTGTAAATCAATAACAAACGATTCTCTATGAGCATCAAATACGCTTGCAATTCGTTTTACAGTACTTCTACTAAAAGCAATATCGTCTAAATAAAGACCATCAATCTCTTGATTTTTAGCTAGCCAATTAATGCCTTCAATATAGTAATTAGTCCATCTAGAAGTCCCCTTATTAAGTATCGAGGCATCGTTGACTCTTGTTGCATGCCATGCAGAATGATAGTTGGATTTAAAATGCTCTTGAAGCCAGCTATGACCACCACCTTCACCATCATTTAAAATTTCGTCACCAAGACTTTTTAGCGCAAATAGTTCATGTGATTTGTAACTGAGTTCTCTTATGGTGTTATAAAGCTTCACACGAATACCTTTGCGATGAGCTTCGTCAATATATGCCTTTTGTTTTTCTAGGTTGAAAAACGGATAATTAATGTAAGGATTAATTTCATTAGCATGATGTACGTTAACAATCGTTCCGTTATAATTAGCAACCGTATCCACTGGAACATATTTATGAACAAAACGTGTGTTGAAATGTTCTTGAGTATTTAATAATTTGAATGGTGTTATTAAAAAACGAATATTAAAATTTAGTGTGTCTCCTTTTTGTATGGTTCTTGCGCCACTATAATTATTCACTAAAACATTATCGTTTTGCATTAAAATATTAATACCTCCTTTACCTTCATTAAACCAAGAAGTAGGAAGATTTAAAGGCTTTTCTTGGTAGAAATTGGTATTTAATGGACGTTCATAATTCTCGTCTCTTAAAACAAATTGAAGCCCTTTGTTTATTCCACCTAACCAAGCACCTTCATGATGTTTGGTAACGTCCCATTTCCAGTTTATAGAGTTCTTTAAAGTGCTTCCTTTTTCTCCAAGGCCTAGAATATATTTTGCAGCTTCTTTTTGCATCGGAATTTTAAGATTAATATCATTCAATCTCACTTCATTTTTGGCGATTAACTCAATATTATACTCAAGCATACCATCATATTCTAGTGTTCCACTAATAATCGTGTTTAAATCATCTGAGCTATTTGTAGCCTTCCAGTTTGCAGCACTCTTATAGGTTTGAGTGATCGTGTAGCTATTTGTTGTCCATTCAATTGGTGAACCATCATTGTTTATAACATTCAATTCAATAGGCTGAGTTAAAATGTGTTCTTTTTTATTTGAAAGTTTAGTCATTTCAGGGGTGAAATAAGAATCGATATTTGTTGGTAAGCCAGTTTTATTTAATTCTATATCGCGACCAAGAATACGAAGTGTTTTATCAGATATTATTACAGGTGTAAGAGGTTTGACAATAAAATCTTCGTCAGTTCCAATGGTTGAATTTAACCAACGCAGACGAGACATGTTTTCAGGCTGATCATCACCATGATTTTCAATTTTATTAGATGATATCTTCAGTTTTACAAAAACTGTATCTGCAACATTGTTTTTAGGCTTAATAATTACATTTCCTTCATAGACACCTTGTTTTATAGCTTCTGGAATTTCTATACCAAACCAAAGTGCTTGAGTTTTACCCTTTGTTACTGAAATAGTTTTGTTAAAAGATTTTCCGTTTAAATCAATACCTCCTTTATTGAAACATGTAATAGTTTTTTTTGAAATTGTATTGTTTTCACCTTCTAAATCAGAAAATGTAATCTCAAGATCTTTTAAATCATCCTCAGGAGAGAATACACCAATTTGAAATGTGTAATATTCACCTCGTAAAGCTTCGTCAGAAATGCCATTTACTTTATCCGTATTTTTTATCCAACGAACAGGCAGATAATCAGTGAGTTTTATTGGGTTATTTCTATATTCTGGAAACAAATAGTAAGGCTGAGAATTGTTGTTTACAAATGCTGAAACTTCTTCTTGAGTTGCAATTACTTCCATTGGGAAAAAATTATGAAAGTCATCAATAGACTGAATACTTATTACTTTGGCTTTTGGTAAACTAGTAATCTGATTTTTGTTTTTTTCTAGCCGACTCAGCCAAGTTTTATCTTCAGTTTGAGTTGGATTTTTATAGTTTAATTTTGGGTAATAAGAGCCTGTGGATTCATGAGGGAAATAATAAACATGGTACGTATTTGAACCTTGATTTGGTTGAAACACAACATGACCAAATTCATTGTTAATCTCAACAACGTACTTGTTTGCGACGACACTATTTGTTCTTGCATCAACAATTATAATATCTTTTTTTTCTGGATTATTATCTCGTCTTCTCCAAGGAATGGTGACTTGGGTATTATCAAAACTGTCATCTTCTAATTCGATCACTGCTCTTTGATTTCCAAAAGATTTGAATACTTCACTATATTTTGGATGTTCCCAATTTCCACTTTCATAAATGACATCATAGTTTGATAGAGTAACATTTTTATCTCTATATGTAATGTCAGCAGTCTCAGTATCTGTACAAGAACAAATAAGTATAAATAGAAGAATCGAGATTTTACTTAATTGATTCATAGGTATGGTTAGTTTAATGTTTTTATTGCCTCAAGAGCCAATTCAGTATTTAAGGTTTTAGAATTGTTTCTAATATCTTTGAGTAAATCATTTTTTAGTTTTTGAAGGTTTTCATTGCCTCCAAGATTGTTGTTAGCTTTAGCTATGATATAATCTTCTAATCGTTCATCAACCTCATAAGGTTTGCCAACACCAAGGTTTCGAGGCCATTGTTTTGCTTTTTCTGAATACATAATGGCATTTGAATAATCTTTCTTATTATAAGCTTCAACTGCTAATTTAACGCAGACCAATGTATAAATCTTTTTACCTTCT
>JAESUF010000034.1 GCA_016763215.1 Flavobacteriaceae bacterium | reverse complement strand
GTGATTATACAGATTTCTATGCAAGTAAGGAACATGCCACGAATGTTGGAAGTTTATTTAGAGATCCAGAGAATGCATTGTTCCCAAACTGGTTACAAATCCCTATTGGATATCACGGTAGAAGCTCTTCTATTATTCCTTCAGGAACACCCGTAAGAAGGCCTTTAGGACAAACTAAACCGGCTGAGGGGTCTACAACTCCTGGTTTTGGACCTTCTAAATTATTAGATTTCGAATTAGAAATGGCATTTATTACAACAGCGGCAAATCATTTGGGAGACAGAATCCCTATTGAAGAAGCTGAAGAATATATTTTTGGACTCGTACAATTCAACGATTGGTCTGCTAGAGACATTCAAGCTTGGGAATATGTGCCTTTAGGTCCATTTTTAGGAAAAAGCTTTGCTTCTACAATCTCTCCTTGGATTGTTACTTTAGATGCCCTAGAGCCTTTTAGAGTAGCGAACCCTAAACAAGATCCGAAACCACTTCCCTATTTACAACATGATGGAAAAGGAAGTTTTGACATTAACTTACAAGTTGGAATTCAACCAGAAGGAGAAAAAGAGACTGTTGTAGCGAATTCGAACTTTAAGTATATGTATTGGACTATGGCGCAACAATTAGCTCATCACACAGTAAATGGTTGCCCCGTAAACTCAGGAGATATGATGGGAAGCGGAACAATTTCCGGGCCTACTAAAGATAGTTATGGATCGATGTTAGAATTAACATGGAGAGGACAAAACCCAATTAAATTATCAGGTGGTAGTGAACGTAAGTTTCTCAATGATCATGATACGGTAATTATGCGAGCTCACTGCGAGAATGGAGACATTAGAATTGGTTTTGGAGAATGTGTGGGTAAAATACTACCAGCAAAAGAATAACAAACAGTACCTATAAAACTCGCTAATTATTTAGCGAGTTTTTTGTTTTTTAGTAGCATATAAAGTAAGCCTATAAAAGCTAAAACAGCGCAAGCATAAATTATATCAGGTATTCGTTCTAAAATATCTTTATAATACCATCCAGAAAACAACGCTCCTAAACCAATCCCCGCCTCTAAAGCAATATACATTGTGGCTATCGATTTTCCTTTGGTAAGCGGATTACTTAAATCAATCGTCCAAGCATTTAAAGTTGGTGATACAATTCCCATTGCAAACCCATAGACCCCAGCACCAAGCAATAACCCATTTTGAGTATCTAAGTATCCAATCATCAGCAAAGAAATCATTAAAACGACTAAACCAATATTAATCACCTTTCTACGTCCATAAATATCTGAGAATTTTCCAGCTATTAGTCGTATAAATAAGGAAGAAATAGTAAATACTATAAAAAAGGTTCCTTTGTTTATAAAACCTAAATGATCGCTCCAATCAGGAATCAATGTTAAAATAACTCCAAAACCAAGGTAACAGATAAACGTAATAAATGCTGACGGCAGCACCTCTTTTGCAATGATATCATTCCTAGATATTTTAAGAGTAGCCAATGTAAATTGTTGTTTCCTTGTAAGTGTTTCCTTTACTTTTATTAGTAATAGAATTGATAGAATTGCCAATATAGATGAACTATAAAACAGAATGTCATAAGTAGCATATAGTTTAATATATCCGCCTAGTGCAGGCCCTAAGGCTAAGCCTGTACTAAAACAAATTCCTTGGATTCCCATTGCTTCTCCCAATCGGTTTTTAGGAATAATATCTGAAACATATGTTGCAATTGCGGTAGGACTAAATCCGGTTGAAAACCCATGTACTGTTCGCAACAAAAGAAAGCCAGAAACACTTGTTAGTATGGGATAGAATACACCACAGACAACACAAACAATTGCACCAACAATCATAATGGGTTTTCTTCCAATGGTATCAGTAAGTTTTCCGCTAATTGGTCTAGACAAACCCGCAGTAAGTGTAAATAGTGCAATAATAAATCCTTTGTACTCTGCTCCTCCTAAACCACTTAAATAATTAGGTAATTCCGGAATCAACATATTGTAACTAGCAGAAAACAAAAGAGAACTAAAGCAAACGAGAACAAAGCTTTTGGTATAAATAGGTTCTTTCTTTTTGTTCACGAATAATTACCCTTTGTAATGACCGTCAATTAATTCTTTTGAATACTTCCAAATAACCTCTGATCCTTCCTTCATTGGTTCCGTTTTTTGGATAACATTATCGTAAGCAACATTGTATTCTTTCCAGCTTCCTCCATTGTTTGAACTATTTTGAAGAATAGGTTCAAAGCGATCCATTGTCTTTGCAAACTTAGCTTCTTTAGTCTCCCCTTCTTCAAACTCTAACCAAAGAGCAATGTACTCTCTTGCTTGTTCTTCTGGTAGCAACCCAAAGATTCGATGGGCAGCTTTTAACTCTTCTACTCTGTTATTATGGTTTTTAGTCGTGTCGAAAATAAAGATATCCCCTGAGTCGATTTCAACAATATCATGAATCAATACCATTTTTACTACTTTTAAAATATTGATCTTAGAATTTGAATGATCTGCAAGAATTAATGCCATCATTGCTAAATGCCAACTATGTTCTGCATCATTTTCGTTTCTATCGCTACCAAATAATTTTGTTTTACGCTGTATGTATTTAATCTTATCTATTTCTTTAATGAATTCGATCTGTTTTAATAATTCTCCTATTTGCATTCTGATTGTTTTTTATTCTATAATTTTACAAGGAGCAAAGAACACACTTGCTGTATAAAATGAAAAGGACAATTGTCCCAAGAAACAGAAATGATTAGAACACATCCTGAATTGTTGGAGTATATTGAGTCAAGTTCTACCAAAGAATCTGATTATTTTGTAGAAGAGACCTATGCTTCCAAAGAGAAATAATAAAACCAAACAAAAGATATTCCGATTTATATATCATCAAAAAAGGAATTGTAAAGTGCTACATGTCAGATGAGAATGGAAAAGACTTCATTCAAGAGTTTTTAAGTGTTGGAATGGAATTTGGAGAGCTAGAGGTCTCTACTGGCAACCTTAGTTTTTGTTGTGTAGAGTCTATTACTGAGTTACATGTTTACAAAATCTCACATGCTAATTATAACAAACTATTAGAAACAGATAAGAAGTTTAATAGACTTGTAATGAATGCAATGGCTAAAAAAATAAGTTATAAAGCGCCAAGACATTCCTACCAACAATCCTATTCTATAGAAGACAATATTTTGAAACTTCAAGAATTATATCCCAACATAGAAAAAGTACTGTCTAAAAATGATATTGCCAATTACCTAGGTGTTACGCTTCGCAGTCTAAATAGAACTCTTAGAGATCTAAACCATAAAACGCATAAATAATTAAGATTGACTGGCTATTCTTCAATTCTATGATCAAAATACGAGTTCCAACCTACTCTTCAGATGGTCCATACATCTCTGATT
>JAESUF010000358.1 GCA_016763215.1 Flavobacteriaceae bacterium | reverse complement strand
AGTTTGGAGGGAAGTTTAAAGAGAAAGAAACCAAACAAGAATTCTTAGATTATTTAAAAATGGATTCTGATTTCCAAGGATTGTAAGAATTTATAAATAACAGCTAAAAAACGCCACTGATTTTCAGTGGCGTTTTTTTGTATAAAAAAGATTGGAACTTTTTTTATTCTTTTTTGCGACACAAATGAATAACTTACGTTATAGTAATAGAAACCAACCAAAAAAGAATCTTTTTTGAACGAGAGCGTCCTCATACAAAAATGTAAAAAGAATGATTATTCTGCCCAGTTAGAGGTGTATAACATGTATAAAAACATGATGTTCAATGCTAGTTTACGCATTGTAAGGAATAGACATGATGCTGAAGATATTGTGCAAGAGTCATTTATGAAAGGGTTTGAGAAAATTAATCAGTTAAAAGAGGGCGTTAATTTAGGAGCTTGGTTGAAGAGAATAGTGATGAATGCCTCTTTAGATGTTGTACGAAAGAGAAAAAAGGAATCTTGGTTAGAGGAAACAGTCCTTATAGAAAGTGATTGTGAAGAAGATGATTTTGAGAATGATTCGAAGGTAACCATACAATTTATCAAGGATTGTATGGAGGAATTGAAAGAGAAGTACCGCATTATTTTGGTGTTGTACATGATTGAAGATTATAACCATAGAGAGATTAGCGAATTATTAAGTATGAAAGAAAGTACCGTAAGAAATCAATACATAAGAGGTAAAAACATCTTACTAGAAATGATTCAAAAGAGAAATAAACATGAATTTAAAGGAATACATACAGGGACATAAAAATGAGTTTGATGATGAACAGATTTCATCAAAAGCAGATGCTCTTTTTAAAAGTAGATTGCGAAAAGAATTTCATGCTCAAAAACAAAGCAAAGTTTTATATCTAAGATATGCTGCTATTGCTGCATGTTTAGCAATCATTTTCACTCTTGGTTTTTGGATTAAAAGTTCTGACGATCAAGAAAGAAAGGAACAATTACTAGCCGACTTACAAGATGTTTCTACAGGAATACGTTTAGGAGCTGTCTATGAATTTGATGATGTGTATCAAAAAGAAGATCAGGAAATTATTAACGTCTTGATCAAAACCTTATTAGAAGATAAGAATACGAACGTTAAGATTGCAACGATAGATGCTTTGCTAAAGTTTCCTCAAAATGAAGAAATACGAAAAAACCTCATTAAAGCAATAGGAAAAGAAAAACACCCCTTAGTACAAATAAAGTTAATTAACTCATTAAGTATTTTGAGAGAACATCGCGCGAAAAAATCTTTCGAAAAAATTATAAATAGTAAAGAAACCTTCCCTATAGTAAAAAGCAATGCTGCTTTGGCTATGGCGAACTTAAAACAATAATTATGAACTATACAAAAGTGATTATAGCTGCATTTCTTTTTGTCTCCATGCAAGTAAGTGTGAATGCTCAAGAAAAAAAAATAAAATTTAGCAAAGGAATTTTAAAAATATGTTCTTCCAAGAACTTTACAATAAAAGGGTACAATGGAAATGAAGTAGTGATTAAAAGTCTTCATGATAAAAAATCTTCATATGTAAATCTACGAGCAAATAATTCTCAAGGATTTGCGTATACTGTTAATGGGAAAGCAAAGAATTCTCTAACCAGGTTGAATAAATGGAAAACTCTAACCAAATCGAAAAAAGGCGGAGCTAAGCATGACAGTGTTCAACTAACTAATGTTGCTGTAGGTCAGTTGTATTTTTCTAACTATGATAAAGACCGCAAAAAAGGATTAAAAAAACTAGGTAAAAAACAAGAAAACCTAGAGTTTGGAATCTATTTTACAATTGAAGAGAAAAATGGAGAATTAATTTTTAAAGACAATATTAGAAAAGGTGGTTACGTAATGCATAGTGATGAAAGTTATGAAATTAAGATTCCTAATAGTGTTAAATTAAACTGGAGTACTGGAAAGTGTAAAAAACCAGAAGGTAACAAGGATAGCAATTTTTTTGGAAATTCAGAAATAAGGTTTTACAATTCAAAAGCTTCCACATTATCAGATTTTAATGGAGAGGTCGAAATTTCAACTTCGTTAAGTAATATGATATTAAACGATGTTACTGGGCCGGTTTCTATCAATACAATAGGAGGGAACGTTACCATTAGTTTTGATAAAAAAACACCAAAAAAACTGTATTCAATTTATAGTAATAATGGTTTTATTGATATCAAGTTGCCAAAAAACTCAGATATAGTTGTTGATGCTACTGGTGCTTCAATTTATAGTGATTTAGGCTTTAAAGTTCTCGAAGATAAAGAACAGGCAGGAATGCAATACATGAAATTGAAAATGAAAAATGGAAAGGTTAAAATGAAGCTAAATGCAGGATTAGGAAGTATTTACCTTCGGAAGAATTAGTCTAATTTATTTGAATAAAAAAAACCGCTAATTTTTTTAGCGGTTTTTTTATGATTGAAGTTTATTTTTTTATTAAAACCCATTCTCCTTTTTCTATTAAAGGAATGGCTTGTTTGAATTTCACTTCTTTTTCCTCACCGCTCATGATGTTTTTAATCATCACTCGCTCATTTCTACCAATCTTAGGTTGTTCTCTTACAACCGTTTCAACAGGTTCAACTTGTTGTTGACGAGATCTACTAATTGCTTGCTCAGTTGTGTTTTCAACATCAGCTTTGCTTAGGTTTAGTTTTTCTCTTGTTTTCTGACGTTCTTCAGAAATTTGATTGTTAGCTTGGTTTGGTAATTCCCCTTTAAATAAGAAAGATAATACTTCACGATTCACCTTATCTATTGTTACTTTAAACAATTCAAAGGCTTCAAATTTATAAATCAACAGTGGATCTTTTTGTTCGTAGGATGCATTTTGTACAGAATGCTTTAAATCATCCATTTTACGAAGGTGATCCTTCCAGTTTTCATCAATAATAGCTAAGGTGATGTTTTTCTCAAAGTCTGTAGCTAATGACTTCCCTTTGGTGTCATAAGCATCTTTTAAATTTGTAGCAACCTGCAATGTTTTAATCCCATCTGTAAATGGAACTACAATACGTTCGTATTTATCGCCTTCATTTTCATAAACATCTTTAATCACTGGATAGGTTAATACAGCGTTTCTTTCCACTTTCGCTTTGTAGTGATCTGTAACTACCTCATACAATTTGTTGGCTAATTCTTGTTCGTTTAATGTATTGAATTCATCTTCACTAAAAGGAGAGGTCATCGAAGTAAACCGAATCAATTCGAATTCAAAATTTTGAAAATCCTTTGCAGCTTTATTAACATTGACAATAGCTTCACAGGTATCATAAATCATGTTAGCAATATCAATCTGTAAACGATTTCCATCCAATGCGTGTCTTCTACGTTTGTATATAAACTCACGCTGAGCATTCATAATATCATCGTATTCTAACAAACGTTTACGAATCCCGAAGTTGTTTTCTTCTACTTTCTTTTGTGCTCTTTCAATAGATTTAGAGATCATTGAGTGCTGAATAACTTCACCCTCTTTTAATCCCATTCGGTCCATCATTTTTGCAATTCTATCAGAGCCAAACAGACGCATTAAATTATCGTCTAATGCAATGTAAAATTGAGAAGAACCAACATCTCCTTGACGTCCAGCTCTACCACGTAATTGTCTGTCTACACGACGAGAATCATGTCTCTCTGTACCGATAATGGCCAAACCTCCCGATGCTTTTACCT
>JAESUF010000357.1 GCA_016763215.1 Flavobacteriaceae bacterium | reverse complement strand
GCAACTGGAGTTAAATGTTATTTTGATGAAATTTTAGTAAATGGAAAATTAAAAACCGACTACTCACCCATTAAAAGTGAAAAAATAAAGAACAACTAAAACAACCATTTACTTATAGCTTCAAGAATCACAGAAAAAGTGCAAACCAATGAGTTTGTGCTTTTTTTGTGTTTATGTACTAATGCAAGCTTCCTTACAAAAATTCACCTTGAATACTTCGATAGGCAGGTTCATTTGTTTTTGCTAAATTAGATGCTTCTACGCACAACGAACCTTATTGTAACCAATTAGAAAAACAAATTGCAAGAAAACTATCTATACAGTGTAAAAAAACAATTCGAGTATTATAAACTTCTCGGAGAAAAAACTTTCGCCCAGCTTAATGAAAAAGAGTTGTTTGAAGTATCGAATGAACATAGTAATTCGATTGCAATAATAGTGAATCATCTCCAAGGAAATATGAAATCTCGTTGGACAGGTTTTCTTATCTCAGACGGTGAAAAAGAATGGAGAAATCGTGATTTAGAATTCGAGTCGGTAATAAAAACAAAGGAAGAACTCATTACAAAATGGGATCAAGGTTGGGAATGCTTATTTGCCGCATTAAACTCTGTAAACAATTCTAATTTTAATACTGAGGTCTATATACGAAACCAAGGACATAGTATTGTAGAAGCAGTAAACCGACAAATGATGCATTATGCATATCACATTGGGCAAATTGTGTATATAGGGAAAATGCTTAAAAACAGTAATTGGAAAAGCATTTCAGTACCTAAAGGGAAGTCGGGTGAATTTAACAATTACAAAATCTCAAAAGGAAAACACAAGGGTCACTTTACAGACGATTTTAAATAAAAACAATTTTAAATATATATAAATTATGGAAGATTTAATTACTTACGGCTTAACGGTATTCATGGGCTTTTTTGCCATTATGAATCCACTTGCAAACACCCCTATTTTCTTAGGCCTTGTTGAAGGTGAAGATAAAAAAAAGAAAAAAAAGATCGCTAGAACAGCTACAATTACAGCATTCATTATTGTTCTTGCTTTTATTATTGCTGGAAAATACATCTTTGAATTGTTTGGAATTACAATTCCTGCTTTTAAAATAACAGGAGGAATACTGATATTCTATGTCGGATTTGAAATGCTAATGTCTCAGAAGTCTAAAATACATAGTAATACAAACTCGGAAGAGAAAAATGGCCTCGCCATATCTCCTTTGGCCATCCCAATCCTTGCAGGTCCTGGAACGATTGTAACTGCAATGAATTTTGTTACTGATGCAACTTATGTTCATATTGGAATTGTTATTTTCATTTTTGCCTTCATGATTTTTCTTACGTATTTGGCTTTTACTCTAAGTGATTTTATCGTTAAAAAAGTAGGTGAAAATTTAATTTCTGTAGTAGGGAAATTAATGGGATTAATTCTAGCAATCATTGGAACAGGAATGGTTACTGAAGGAATTCAATTAACCTTTAAATAATAAAAATAGAAAGCACAATAAAAAATAGTACTCATTGTTTATTAGCCTCTATGAAAACCCTAAAGGATGAATGAAAACTTAGCAGCTACTCTAATTTTATTGTTGTATTTCTCACCAGTATTTTATCAATTAATACTCGTAATTAAAGAAAGTAAAAGAGGAAATAAAAAACCACTCAAGAAACTCTTGAGGTTTTTGAAATATAGTTATCTGGTTTTAACTCCAATATTAGTAGGGTTTGCAACCATAAGTCATACTAATTATTTAAATTATGAAAAACCACTTACTTTTGATAAATATGATCAAATAACATTCGAGAATTTTAGAGGATTGGAATTCTTTAAGAAATCGTTATATGGCAATGAAAGGTTTGCCTATGTTGTAACAACTATTGAAAGTGATATAGATGAAAATTCTGTAACTATTCAATCTTTGTTTCATCCATCTCGTTCTTTTGTTTACAAAACAAACACAAATAGAAAGAACTTTTAAATCATGAAAAATACCACATTAAGATTACAGAATTATTTGCTCGAAAAGCCAAAGAGAAAATATCAAAACTGACTTACTTTGAGGAAGGCAATATTGAAAGAATAATTGATTTCATAAGAAAAGAGGAAAGAAATTTTCAGCAAGAATATGACTACAACACCTTTCATAGCTATGTTTTAAGTGAACAAAAAAAATACGAAAAACAAATTGATAGTTTACTAAATTTACTGACTGAATTTAAAAATCCAAAAATTGAAATTAATGACAAAAATTAAATGCATCCTTTTTGCTATTGTTTGTTTAACATTAACGAATTGCAAAACTGAAAAACATCAATTCCCACTTGATAAAAGGTATTGGGATGTCAATGATTATGAAGAAGTAATTCTTGAGTTAAGATACGGCTATGAAAGTGACGAAAATTTACCCACTTTTAACAATCCTGAGAGTAGGGTAATTGTACAAAAACTAACAGACCAACAAAACTATAAAATTGTACTTGATGATAATGAATTAGGATTGAACCATAAAAATAATGTTGCAGAAAAATTCTTTGCTATTTGGAAGGACATGACTCCAAGTTATCAAGCGATTAATAGAAAGGATCAATATATCTACGAGCAAGAAATGTTAGCTGTATGGCATTTTGGTTTAGGGCTTCAACTTAAATATTTCAAATTAGGAAATGATCAAATCAAAGAGAGTGCTGATGACCCAAATTCAAGCAGTACTAAAGAAACGATCAACTCAAATGTAGGTACTTTGATAAAAAATTACTTAATTTATTTAGATAAAATAAATAACGAAAAATCATTCTCAGAAGAAGGAAAAACAAAGTTTGCAAAAGGGATTGACAACTATTTTTCGGAACTAATAGTTGCCTACCCAGATGCTAATTATAACGGAATGAAAAACAAAGCAGAACTAATGCTTAAAAAGACTCAATCAGATAAAATTAAGTCATCATTAAGCAAACTGATTGAACTTACTAAATAAAATCCTTTAAATTTCCCTTACATTAGTTGCAATCAGCAGGTACTAATCTCGAATAGTTAGATTCCGACAAAAGGAAGATCGAAACTTTCAACATTATTATAAAATACAGGAAATAACATGGACGATTTAAACCAAAAATTAGAGAACCACTATCTTAAAAAAGGGCTTTATGAAGACATTGTTAATCGTCTTAGTGAACAAAGCATTCCGCTAAATAATGTAAAGAGATCCGATATTGCAGGTACTGATGAATTTCATGTACGAGGAGCTGCGGTTTCAAGAGAGCTCGCCAATAGCATTTATTTAAAAGGAGCCTCTGTTTTAGATGTCGGTTGTGGCTTAGGAGGCCCTTGTAGAATGCTTGCAGATGAGTATAATTGTCTGGCTACAGGAATAGATCTTAGCAATGAATACATCAGAACAGCCAACAAACTATCTAAGCTCGTAAAGCTAAATAACG
>JAESUF010000356.1 GCA_016763215.1 Flavobacteriaceae bacterium | reverse complement strand
GCAACTCCTTCGGCATAATCTTCACTTTGCGCTGCTTCAATTTGATATTTCGATTCCATTTCCAATTGTTCTTGCAAACTATTAGTCATCGACTTATTGAACAATTCTTTAATCATTCCTAAAGCTTTGGTTGGCATGTTTGCCAATTTCAAGGCTAATTTATGAATGGTTGCATCAAATTCTTCAGATGGAACATATTTATAAATCATTCCCAATCGTTCAGCTTCTTCAGCGCCAATTTTATCACCTAACATTGCTAAAGCAGATGCTTTTTGAAACCCGATTAATCGTGGTAAAAAATAAGTGCCTCCACTATCGGGAACCAAGCCAATTAAACTAAACGCTTGAATGAAACTCGCTCTTTCATCTGCAACAACAATATCACACGCTAGTGCAATATTTGCGCCTGCACCTGCTGCCACTCCATTAATAGCTCCAATCACTGGTTTTTTAATTTCACGAATTCTTGTAATGATTGGATTGTAATGTTCTTCTAATATTTTTTTGAATCCAGGATTCAACTCTGGTGAAGTCACTTCTTTTAAATCTCGTCCCGCACAAAAAGCTTTTCCATTTCCAGTTAAAACGATCGCTCTTACCTCATCATTTTTTTCACAAGCATCAAAAGTGTCTTGCAATGCTAAAGCCATTTCACGATTAAAACTATTAAAGACCTCTGGTCTATTTAGTGTGATAAAGGCTATTTTATTTTCAATCTTTAATTGAATTGAATTCATTTATATCTATTTATATAGTCTTTGCGAGAAATATAATGACGTAGCAATCTTTTAATCAGATTCTCACGCTTCACTCGGAATGACATTTATTTTAAACATTTAAAATAATCGAATGGTTCTTGACAATCATCACATTTAAACAATGCTTTGCAGGCCGTTGAACCAAACTGACTTACCAATTTTGTGTTCTGTGAACCACAGATCGTACAGGGAACTATTCTCTTATCATTTAGCAATGCTTCCTTATCAGATATTGGATCTAATGGAGCAGCAATACCATACTCTTCTAACGCTTTTCTTCCTTTTGGAGTAATCCAATCGGTAGTCCAAGCAGGAGCTAAAATCAATTCAATTTCAGACTGATATCCTGCATCTAACAATGCTTTTTGAATATCTTCTCCTATCACATCCATTGCTGGGCAACCACTATAGGTTGGTGTTATTTGAACTTTAACGAGATTGTTTTCAAAAACAGCAGAACGAACAACTCCCATATCCATAATTGATAGTACTGGAATTTCAGGATCAAAAACTTGTTCCAATATTGGAATCAATTCTTTCTCTATTTGCTGTTCTGTATTTGTCATTTTATTAGAAACCTATCGACTGCGCTCGAGGTGACATATTGTTTTCTTCTAGTTATTTTCAATTAATTACTCTGATAAATATCGAATAATTAATAGAAAATACCGAATGATGATTTTTTTGATTCTAAAAGAGTTTTACCTCTATATTCGACATTCAGTATTTAGTGTTCTTTTAATGAGATTCTGAATAACAAATTAAAAACTTGCTACCATTCCATATTTGGGTAGGTTCTTTGCATAAACTGCAAATCACTTAATAAATACCCTAAATGTTCTGTATGAATCCCTTGTTTTCCTCCTTTTTGAAACCATTGATTTTCAGGAACTTTTAATGTTGCTTCCTTTAATATAGTAGAAACTTTTTCCAAATATGCTTCTCTAAGCTTGGTAACATCTACACCAACACCTTCCTCAACCATTGCTACATCAGCTTCTGTTTGGTGGAATAATTCATCGGTATACGTCCACAATGCATCAATAGCTGCTTGCATTTTTTGGTGACTTTCTTCGGTTCCGTCTCCCAATCTCTTTACCCAATCTGAAGAAAAACGCAAATGATAACTCACTTCTTTTATTGATTTCTTTGCAATAGCAGATAAGGTCATATCGTGACTCTTTTCTAGCTCTTGTAACAATAAAAAATGATACGCATCAAACAAGAATTGTCTCGCCATGGTTTGTGCAAAATTTTTGTTTGGTTGTTCGACCAACAAAAGGTTTACATATTCACGTTCAGTACGTAAGAAAGCAATATCATCTTCAGTTTTATTGTCTCCTTTAATCTTTGCAGCGTATTGGTAATAACTTCTTGTTTGCCCCAATAAATCTAAAGAAATATTAGTACATGCAATGTCTATTTCTAAATTTGGCCCATGTCCACATAATTCACCCAATCGTTGTCCAAGAATTAACGAATTGTCAGCAATTCCTAATATATATTTGTACAAATGTTCTTTCATATCTTCATGAAATTAAATTTCTTATCTCCCTTTTTCAGTTTCAAACGCTGTTTCAGCTTCAATTTCTTACTTACATGTGTTTTACTTCGTCTGGTAAATCATAAAATGTAGGATGACGATACACTTTATCATGTGCAGGTTCAAACAATTCTCCGTTATTTTCAGGGTTTGATGCTGTAATACCTTTCGATTCTACAACCCAAATACTAACACCTTCACTACGTCTTGTATACACATCCCTTGCATTCTCTAAAGCCATTTCTGCATCAGCAGCATGAAGGCTTCCAAAATGACGATGTTCTAATCCGTTTTTACTTCTTACAAATACTTCCCAAAGTGGCCAGTTTTTTTTCATCTTACACGGCTTTATTTATGTTGTTTTTCTTTTCTGCGTATGCCATTGCTGCATTCCGCACCCATTCTCCTTCTTTCCAAGCATTTACTCTTGCATTCATACGCTCTTTATTACAAGGTCCATGACCTTTTACTACTTGCCAAAACTCATCCCAATCAATTTCTCCAAAATCATAACTTTCACGTTCCTTATTCCATTTCAAATCTGAATCTGGAACAGTTAAGCCTATTAATTCTGCTTGTGGTACTGTTTGATCTATAAATTGTCGACGTAACTCATCATTCGTTTTACGCTTTAATTTCCATTTCATTGATTGTTCAGTATGAACAGATTCGGCATCTGTTGGACCTAACATCATTAAACTTGGCCACCACCAACGATTTAAAGCATCTTGCGCCATTTCTTTTTGCTCTGGTGTTCCACTTGTCAACTTAACCATGATCTCATAGCCT
>JAESUF010000355.1 GCA_016763215.1 Flavobacteriaceae bacterium | reverse complement strand
TCGATGTCTAAATAATCCATAACACCATCGCCGTCTGAATCAATTGGGATAACTCCAATGCCATTAAAGACATCATCGAAACCATCCATGTCAGCATCAATTCCACTTAGTGTAAAATTAGTCCCTTGTGCTTCAATTAAATCAGGAATACCATCATTATCAGAGTCAGCATCCAATGAATCAGGAATACGATCATTGTCGTTGTCTATTGTAAAACAAGTCAGACTTAAATTCCCTGAGAATGATGAATTGTCTGTAAGGTTATTTAGTGAATGTTTGAAAGTTACCTGATCAACATTATTAGCAACCAATCGAAAAGGTGTTGTTCCGGTAGGAGTAGGGTTTAATCTAAACCGTACTTCAGAAGAAGAAAAACTTGTAACACCTGTTTCATAAATACCATCAAAATCGGTATCAATTAGTAAAATATCATCAGGGTCTACCAGCGTAATATTTTTGGATGATGGACCAACGATTAAAGTAAACGATTCTCCATCAATAATTGTATGAGTAATTGCAGGGTTTTGTCTAAAGTCAATATTTGAAGGGCTGCTAAAAGCCATAATATATTCTAGTTCTGAATTTAAGGAGGCGTCTAAAGATGTAGTGATGTTTCCTGTAGCATCTCCTGAAATTGTTGATGTTCCTCCCGTTTGATTCAATGTAGAACTAATAAAGGTAGCGTCCGTTGTCGTATCGGCAAAATTTAAAACAGGTTGATTCGTATTGGTATAGTCAATGATAACATTTCCTCGAGATTCATCACAATTCAAAATTCCATCATCATCCAAATCTAAATCTAGATTGTCGATAATTAAATCACCATCTAAATCGTCTGGACATAAACTTACGGGAATTACCTGTGATTCGAAGGTAGCTCCAGAACAAACAATTGTTCCTACCAACTTATAACTTCCAGCTTGTGTAGGAGTAATGCTAGAAGATGTATTTCCCGTAGTAACAAATCCAGTTCCATCGTCATAAAACCATTCAAAAGAATCGAATAAAGCGGTGTTTAAGGATTGTAAAGTAACATTAGGAATACAATTTCCTAAGGTGGCAATATTTGTATTGAAATTAATTTCTGGTGGCGAAGGGAACCCTGAATAAAAACTACCGGATGCCGCAGCTCCACTGTAGTTGAAATAGGCACAATATAACTCTCCGGTACTATTAACAGAAACATCGCCTGTAAGTCCAGTGATACGATAGGTTTCGTAATTGGTATTTCCAGTTACTGCAAAAGGCCCTGTTACGGTAACTCCTGGTGTGACAATGGCTCCAATATTCTGACCATTAACTAAAACAGTAGCACCACTATTTGTTACAATGGTAACTCCTCCAGTAAAACTAGTATCAGTTCCAATCCCATTAATATCTGCAATATTATCTACATTTCCACGATTTTCACAACTTAGTGGCGGAACAAAAAACATTCCTTGATTAGGCTCAGCTGGTCCACCACCACCATTCAGCCCCCCAATACCTTGGTAGGCAAAAGTAGGATTGGAGGTTTGTACATACATATTCCCGTTTGTATTGTACGATCCTCCTTCAATAACAGTATTTTGACCAGCATTTATGGTCGCTATTGCTACTGGATTCCCATTAACAAAAATAGCTGTATTGTCTTGATGCGCAACGATCAAAACATTTTCCCAAGGGTCTGAACCATTTCCTCTTACAAAGATATATTCGCTTCCAACTTTTGATGCATCAACAATTTGATCTATCCCGTAATCCCTACCTGCTCCAGGACCAAAAGTACTTGTAGAAGAACCTGTATTTACCACAATAGGTTTGTCTGAACTTACAAGGCTTCCTACTAAATCATTTGGATTCCCTCCAGCACTTACACCTACAGTAAGTACGTAGGTTTCGCCTTCGTTAAGGTTTATAACAACAGGTGTAGGGCCACTATAATTAGCGATTACAATCCCTGTAGGAACAGTAAAAGTAACAGCGGTGTTATTCTCTGTAGCCATCACAGAAACAAAGTTCTGATGACCACCTATAGGTGCGTTTTCGGTAATAAAACCTCCAGTTCTAAATGTATCTCCTAATGCAGTAAGTCCCTTACTTACTAAAGCTCCTGCATGAAATTGATTTCCCGCTTGTCGAACTCTAACAGAGACGTATACCACATCTTCAGATTCGATGATAAATCCTTTGTCAGTATTAATCTGACTCGTTAGTTCAGCGTTTTGATGGAATTGTGAATTGTTTCCATTTGGGGTTCCATCTAGAGCAGGATCAGCTATTCTATATACAAAAGGAGTCCCATTAGAAACCAACCCGTTTACAGGTGTTCCTCCAACTGGAGTTATTGTAAAAGGGATGTTCTGAGTTTTAGGTGTAGAAATATAAAGATATTGTATACCTATATTATCTCCTGCATTTGTTGCAGTTGTAATTGGCGGTATGTAATGTTTTGTGCTTAACTGAGCATAAGTGACTTGTAGGCCAATAATACAAATAACAAAAGTGAGTAAATATTTTAGACGCATGTAGGTTAGTAATTTTTATACAAACGTCAAATATAAATGAAAAGTATTATAAATCCCTCTTTTTTAACAATGCATACGATCCATAAATAAAGATAAATGTCCAAACAGAAACAATGACGATATCTAAAAGTTGAACATCGTAATTCTTAGTAAAACTTTCTCCTAATTGATTCGCTATAGATCTTGCAGGACCTAATCTAGAAAAAGGTTCTTTAATTAGATTAGACATGGCTTCAAATGGAAAGAACCGCATCACTTGACCTACTCTATCAAAGATATCATCTGATCCTCTAAAGTTATAAAAAAGGAGACCTTTAAACATACTTTCAACAATTAGCCAAACCACCATTCCACCTACAGCAAATGCAGATCGTTTTACTAAGATTCCGAAAAAGAGACCAAAAGAGAAAAAACCGACTAACTTTATAAAAAAGGCAAGAAGATATTCTAAATCTGAAACAATGACTCCGAACTCATTATAATCTGAATAGATAAACCCTAAAATTAAAGAAATTATAAAAACAAAGATTGTTGAAAAAGCAGAAAAAGCAATTACAGCATAAAATTTTGATAGAATAAATTCTTTTTTACTTAAACCATCTATTAGGTTTTGCTTTAAGGTTTTAAAGCTGTATTCGTTAGCCATCATAGACACAATTACAAGCAATAAGAAAAACTTAATAATTGCAGCCATGTAGGTATTAAAGTGCCAAATGTAAGGGAAGTTAAAAATCCCCAATTCTGCTAAATGAAATTTAATTGGACCAACATCAAATTTTATTGCTGCTATTAGTGCAATACAACTTAATAGGCCAAAATAAATAATGGATAAAACTTTACTAGCTCTATTATGTTTTAATTTGTGAAATTCTATGGTAAGTAGTCTAAACATGACTGTAAGTTTTGTGGTTAGTTGTTGTTGGTTAGATCTAAAAATTGTTGCTCTAAACTAGGTTTACGTTTTACTAAATGAGATAATGTAACCCCCTTGTTAAACAGATAAGAATTGAGTTCTGAAGCTTCCAGTTGTTGATTGATGTTTGCAATAATTAGTTCATCATCTTTTTTAACAGATCCAATCCCTTGATGCTCTTCTAAAAGTTTTAATAGTTGATCTTCATTTGCATTTACTCGTAAT
>JAESUF010000354.1 GCA_016763215.1 Flavobacteriaceae bacterium | reverse complement strand
TGGAAACTTAGTTAATAAAGGAATAGATTTTACAGCAGCATATACAGCAATTAGCACAGAAGACTTAAAAGTAAAGTTAAGAGTGAGTGGTAACTATAATATCTCTGAAAGATTTGGCGCAAACATTACTGGTGTTGAAGAAGGTGGAAAATTAGGTCAATATTTCTCTGTACCTTATGTAGGTGTTAACCCTGCAAATGGTAACTTATTGTTCTTAGACATTAATGACAATATTACTGAAACTCCAGATGTAAATACAGATCGTAGATTCCTTGGAAAAAGTAGTCAACCAGATGCAAATGGAAGTTTTGGTTTTGATATAGATTATAAAAACTTCTTCTTAACAACTCAGTTTAACTTTACACTTGGTGTAGATCGTTTCGATTTTGACTATTCTGATGCTGTTGATCCTACTGCAATTGGTCAATTTAGACATTCAGCAGATTTATTAAGAGCTTGGACTCCAACAAATAGAGTTACTGATGTACCTGCATTAAGAGCAACAAACCTTGGTGGTACTAGTGGTACAAGATTCTTATTTGATTCTGATTATATCAGATTACGTTTTGTTCAATTAGGATATAATTTTACTAAAGATGTATTAGATAAATTCAACTTAAATAAATTGAGAGTATTCTTCAATGGTGAGAATTTAGTTACTTTCACAGGATGGAGAGGTTATGATGCAGAAGGATTTGCCAATACTTCTAGAGGGTATCCTACTCCTAAAACAGTTTCATTTGGTTTAGAAATAGGATTTTAATTAGAAAATTATAGAAAACATGAAAAAAATATTAAGTATATTAACATTATCTCTTTTGATTTTTACATCTTGTGATAATGTGATAGATATCGAACAGCCAGGTACGTTACTTGCAGAAAATGCTTTTAAAACGGTAGCTGATGTTGAACTAGCTGTTTCTGGTATTTATAATAGATTAGATAACACTCAGCAAATATTATTTAATGCTGTGTATACAGATGAGTTAGCTATTGGAGATGATAGTGGAGGACAAAATGTAGGTTCTTACTCGTTAATTTTAAATGCGACTAGTGGATTTGCAGCTGGATTATGGAATGGAAGTTATATTACGCTTAATAGGATTAATAAAATCCTTGTTGCAATTCAAAATGTAACTCCTGAATCAGGTGAAACAGCTAGATATAATAATGCAGTTGAGAATTAATGGTAATTAGAGCTTATCTACACTTCAAATTATTAACTTATTTCTCTACAGATTATACAGATGATAATGCTTTAGGTGTTATTGCTTTGTCTACTATTCCTGGAATAAATGAAGATTTACCAAGAAATACGAACGGAGAAGTATTTGCATTTATTGATGCAGATTTAACTGCTGGTGGTGCATTATTATCTAATACATCAAGTAGAACATTTATTAGTACTGATTTCGTTACTGCAATGAAAGCTAGAATGGCTGCTTATCGTGGTCAGTATGCTACAGCTGGTACATTAGCTAATAGCTTACTAGGTAGCTATCAAATTGCTGATAGAACTCAGTTTTTTAATATGTGGAGTGATACTGATGATACAGAAATCATTTTTGAATTAGAAAGAAACGTTGGAGATTCTTACGACGGTCAGGCAACTGGCGGTGGTGGATGGGCTGGTAGCTTATTTGCATTCGTAAATAGCACATTATCTGGTTCTCCTTTTATGGAAATGGGTATTGCATTGGAAGAAAAATTAGATGCTGATGATATTAGAAGAACTAGATATCTAGATCCTTCATCAACTATCAGTTCTCCTGCTGTTACTGCAGATGATTTAGTAATCAGAAAGTATCCTGGTCACCAAAGTCAACCATTAATGAACGATATTAAACTTTTCAGAACTGCTGAAATGTTATTCATTAGTGCAGAAGCAATGGCTGATGCAAATAATTTAACTGGTGCTGCTACATTAATTAAGCAATTAAGAGATGCTAGATTTACTACAGTTCAACCATTACCTGTTTATGCATCACAACAAGAAGCTTTCGCAGGGATCCTTGCAGAAAGAAGAATTGAGCTTGCATTTGAAGGACACAGATGGGTATATATTAAAAGATTAGGTCAAAGAGCTAATGTAAGTATTGATAGAAGTCCAGAAGATTGTACTTTATATAATGCTTGTGTATTAAGCAATACAGACTATAGATTTACAATGCCTATTCCATTAGGTCATATAGATGTAAATCCTGCGGCACTACAGAATCCTGGATATTAATCATTAAAAAAACTTATTAATCATGAAAAGATTTTCAATAATAGCATTGTTCTTATCAATAGGATTAGTTTTCACAAGTTGTGAAGAAAATACGAATCCTATATTTGACAATGTTAACGGACAAACAATGAGTCAATTTGTTGGTTCAAGTAACACTTTAGGTGTTAATTTAGATGGAAGTAGTTTTGCAGAAATTACTGTTTTGGTAACGACTGTTTCTACTTCAGAAAGAACTATTGATGTAGTTGCTGGTGCTGGTAGTACTGCTACTGCTGGTCAATATTCTCTTTCTAACTTAGTAATTCCTGCAGGGTCTTACGAAGGTACAGTAAGAGTAGAAGGTGATTATAGCAGTCTTCCGTCTGATAATAGCGCTGTAAGCTTAGAGATCAATCTAACCGGTATTAGTGGTAGTGGACATGTTCAAAATGGAACATACACTGTTTCTTTATTTAGATTCTGTCCAGTTGTTTTAGCTAATTTAGTTGGATCATGGTCTGGTGACGGATCTTGGTGGGATATCTTTGGTTACACTACCGAAGTTGTTACTTCTATGAATGGAGCAGATTTACTAATGCATGGTTTAGCCTTCCAATGGTTTGAAGGATGGTGGGGTGAAGTTTTTGTAACTACTAACGCACCTATTGTAACGATTACTTCTCCTGATGGAGATTTCGAAATCGCGCAACAATTCTATGGTACATCAACTTGGAATGGTTCTCCGCAACCTCCTTATGATGTTAAGGCTACAGGGAAATTTGATTCTTGTACGAACTCTGCTGTTGTTTACCCAATCCTTATTCAAGGAGGAAGTGAATACAATGGTGCTAACTTTGGAGGAACAGTATTCTCTGAAATTATTACAAGAGACTAAAAAACATAAGAACTTTAGTATATTAAAAACCACTCGAATTTCGAGTGGTTTTTTTATATAGTAATCACTACTTTTGCCCCATGGATACTACTACAATTATTTTTGGACTACGTGCTATTATCGAAGCAATTAATAGCGGCTCTACAATGAATAAAATCTATCTTCAGAAAGGTTTACGAGGAAATTTGTTTTTTGAATTAGAGGGTCTCATTAAAAAAGAGAAAATAACTGTAAGTTTTGTTCCTATAGAAAAACTAGATCGACTTTCTAAAAATAAAAATCATCAAGGTGCAGTAGCTCAAATATCGCCCGTAGAGTTTGTAGGTTTAGAAACTCTTGTTGAATCGTCTATAAATTCAGATAGCACTCCCCTATTCCTCATTTTAGATCAAATTTCTGATGTTAGAAACTTTGGTGCTATAATTAGAACAGCAGAATGTACTGGTGTTGATGGTATTATTATTCAGCAAGGTGGTGGTGCTCCCATAAATGCAGAAACCATAAAAACGTCAGCAGGTGCTGCTTTTAAAGTTCCTATTTGTAGAGTGAGCCATATCAAAGATGCTATTTATACAATGCAAGCATCAGGTATAAAAATAGTTGCCGCTACAGAAGAAACAGACAGTATGATCTATGATATAGATTATACACAACCTATTGCTATTGTAATGGGATCAGAACATAGAGGAGTGAATCCTTCAGTTCTTAAAATTGTAGATGAAAAGGCCAAGCTTCCCTTATTAGGAGAAATTGATTCTTTAAATGTTTCAGTTGCTTGTGGAGCATTTTTATACGAAGCTATTCGTCAGAGGATATAACCTCCTTTTGTTTTTCTTCATCTTGAATTAAATTTCCATGTTCATCAAATAAAAGATCGAATGGTGTCTCTGAAAATTGATACTCTTCTTTTACTATTCCTTTTTTTCTATATAGATATGCAAAAAATAAACCCATGAGAAATCCGGCAAGATGTCCTTCCCATGAAATTCTATCTTCTGTAGGCAAGATTAACCAAATAAGACTCCCATATAAAAATATTACAACTAAAGACATTGCTATAAGTCTATAATGTTTTTTAAAAATTCCGCTAAAGAAAATAAAACTAAATAATAAATAGATAACAGCACTAGCACCTATGTGGTAGGATTCTCTACCAATAATCCAATTAAATAAACCAGACAAAAGAATTCCATAGATTAATACTTTAAATGCAACATCTCTATAAAAATAAAACAATCCTGCTAGAAGGACAAATAAGGGCACTGAGTTATTAAATAGATGTGATGTATCACTATGTATGAAGTTTGATAGAAAAATGCCTCTAAGGCCTACAAAATCCCTAGGTAGTATTCCGTATTTATTAAAATTGTACCCAAATTTAATTTCTATCCAATAAACAACCCAAATTGAGATAATTGAAATTAAAGGTACCCAGAGTACATTTTTATGAAATTTTAAATGATGATCGTTCTGCATAAAATAAAAGTAACAAAAATAAATCCAGACTCAAAATTAGGAACTTCTGTCATAAATCTTTAGTATTTTTATCATTATGAATGAACCTTTGGCAGAAAGAGTAAGACCTAAATCTTTAGAAGACTATATAAGTCAACGTCACTTAGTAGGCGAAAAAGGAATTTAACCAATCATATTAAGCAAGGTTTTATTCCTTCCTTAATTTTTTGGGGACCTCCAGGTATCGGAAAAACAACCTTGTCAAACATTATTGCAAAAGAATCTAAAAGGCCATTCTATACCCTAAGCGCCATCAGTTCAGGAGTAAAAGATGTGCGAGAAGTAATTGAGAAAGCTAAAAAAGGTACTGGTTTATTTACGTCAAAGAATCCTATTCTGTTTATAGATGAAATTCATCGGTTTAGTAAATCACAACAAGATTCTTTGTTAGGAGCTGTAGAGAAAGGATGGATTACATTAATTGGTGCTACTACCGAGAATCCAAGTTTTGAGGTAATTCCAGCTCTTTTATCACGTTGTCAGGTGTACATTTTAAATTCGTTTGACAAAGAAGATCTAATATTACTTCTAAAACGAGCTATAGAAAAAGATGTTATTCTTTCTAAAAAGAAAATTATTATAAAAGAAACAGACGCATTACTCCAAGTTTCTGGTGGAGATGCACGAAAATTATTGAATATTTTTGAGCTGCTTGTTGAGAATGAAGAGTCTATAACCATTACAAACAAACTTGTTTTAGAAAATGTCCAAAAAAATACCGTTCGATATGACAAAACAGGTGAACAGCATTATGATATTATTTCTGCCTTTATAAAATCAATTAGAGGAAGCGACCCAAATGCAGCTGTATATTGGCTAGCGCGGATGATTGAAGGAGGAGAAGACGTGAAATTTATTGCAAGAAGACTCCTTATTTCAGCTTCAGAAGATATTGGAAATGCAAATCCAACTGCTTTAATTCTAGCCAACAATACATTTCAAGCAGTAGCTACTATAGGATATCCTGAAGCGAGAATCATTTTAAGTCAGTGTGCAGTATATTTAGCAAACTCCCCAAAAAGTAATGCTTCATACTTAGCAATCAAGAATGCTCAAGATATTGTAAGAAAAACAGGAGATCTATCTATTCCTCTGCACTTAAGGAATGCTCCAACAAAATTAATGAAAGATCTAGATTATGGAAAAGGGTATAAATATTCTCATGACTACAATCAAAACTTTGCTATTCAAGAGTTTTTACCAGAAGAAATTTCGAATACCAAAATTTACAACCCTGGAAACAATGCAAGAGAACAGAAGTTCAGAGAAAATTTAAAATCTCTATGGAAAAAAAAGTATGACTACTAAAATTTAATTTGATATTTCTCAGTAACTAACTTTCCGTTTTTATAATACTCTGCAATCCAAAAGTCACCTGATTTCGTTAGGGTACCATTCTTATCTTTTATAATAAATTTGTTTTCTTGACTTGTATTTAAAAGAATAAATAGAACTACTGGTTTTGTATTCACTAATTGATATCCGTTTTCATTTTTCTGTGCGTATAACAATTTATATTTTGATATTGCTTTGGCCTTAGTGGTTACCTTTTTAGTTACCATTAAAGGTTTCTTTTTCTCTTCTTTACGTATAGTAGGTTTTTCTACTACAGTTACTTTTGTTGCTAAACTAGTATCATACGAATAATTTAACTTACTCAAAGACTGAAATGCAATTCTAATAGCATGACGATATGCTCTTTTATAATCTTTTATCCTACTTTTACCTTCTTCAGAACGGAACACCAGTTTACCATTACAATCGCTCAACTCAATACGAATCTTAGTAGTAAGCATATTTGAGTTAGAAACCCCTTTCGCAAATAGTGCTTTACATCTATTGCTATTGAGAGAGAAATCTTCTGGAGCCTCTTCATTATCTAAATATGCCTCGTAACCTAACTTATTAAATAAAAACTTAGTTAAGGAACTTGTTTCAAATCCGTCAACTTTTTTAACAAAATGAAACTGGCTATCAACTACTACATATTTATATTTATTTACTTCTTGTCCCTGAGATACTCCCACAAACAACAAGAAAAATGCGATATATGCTATATTTTTCATACTAATTAACTACAATATTAATTCCAAAGTTAATGGAAATATTACTAGCAGACCCTAAATCTCTTGATCCTAATATATTATCCACCATACTAAATACATTTACATTTCCCCATTGAAAGGTGAATCCAGACCCTAAAATAGTAGCCGAAAAATCATTTATCGTATGAGTTACCTTCCCGTGAAGGTTTTCTGATATAGAGGTTTCAAGAAAACTTGTAAAGGAGAATTGCGGGCCTAAAGGCCTCATAACCGTATGCACTTGAAACCCAATAGCATTATAATAATATTGCTTATATGTATTGGTGTAACACTCTTTTCTTCTAATTTCTCCAAAACTATATTTAAGCGCTGCATTTATTTTTACTGGCCTCCAAGATGTATATGGGTCTTGACTTTCTCCTGTAGGCACTTTAGCTTTAAAATCGTCTCCCAATTCTTGCCAATAATCTCTTGGATTATTTGGATCATATACAAAATTTATCCCATCAAAGTTATAATCACCTTTTGCTGTATATTTTCTAGTATTCTTAGAATGTTTTATAAAACCAAAATCTAAAATACTTGCTGTAAATTCTACTTGAGGTGTGAAATGATATGTTAAACCAAAATCAAAACCAAGCCCTAAATTACCTCCAAGAAAAGTTTTTGAAAGTAAATCTGTTGCATTTTCAAGAGTTTGATTATTGCTATCAACCAATCCAGAAGTTCTTACTTCCACATCGATGTCATTTAATGTTTGACGCAAAATATTATCAGCTCCGTTAACCGTTTTAAATGTCCCTGAATTGTTATTAGTCTCTATATTTAAACTAGAAGAATATATTTTTACTCTTGCACCTATATTTAACTTTGCATTTACTTTTCTTGAAACTCCAGCATGCAAAACCCCTAAAATATCAGCCTTCACATTCAAGTGAGAAAACGAGAATTCTCTATTTAAAAAGTTCTGATTTCCATAATAAACTAAATCTGCAATATCTTTAGGTATATAAACAATAACATCGACCTCTTCATAAAAACCAAAGCTAAAATACGTTCTTTCATCATGCCTATAACCTGCATTTATAATATCAATCTTAGCATTTATATTGATATAATCGTTCTGGTCTACCTTTGCGAGTACTCGCTGAAATTTAGCAGTAAAATCTCCGCCTGGAGAAAACAATTCATCAAGTTCAAAGCCTGTTAACCCAACATTGAAAGAAAAATTGGATAGAATAGGAATTCCATAATGATATCTAAAATTAGTCTCAGCTCCTGGGTTTAGCATCAAAGTTTGAGGCGTTTCACCAAAAGAATAAGCGAGTTGTTGTTGACCTTTTACTCCATGAACGATAGAAACAACAAATACAATAATTAAAATTACTTTCTTCATTATCTATTAAAATCTTAAATAAAAAATACCAGATGACTTAAATTTAAAAGTTCTTGGAATGTCGGGATCTAAAATTACTCCTGATGGTACTAAAGAAATGGTTACTCTTATCTTTGTCGAAGTTAAAAAACTAGGATTATTCGAAATACTAATACCTTCTCTTAACTCAAAACCTGGATCACCCGGCAAAATTGTAAATTGAGTTAAACTCATTGTAACATCATCATTGTCATCCAAAAAAACAACATTAACATTAAAAAGTCTATCGAATTGATTGTTCACTTCGAAAAGGACATTTGCGAAAACCACATGGTCTCTAATCGTAGAAGATTCTAAAAGTCTAAATTCAGAAATATCACTAACAGATGAAATCTCAATAGCTCCAATATCATCAAAAAAATCGTTTTGATCTAACTCAAAAAATACCAAAGGGGTATTTATTACAGGTGTATGTTCTAAATCTATTTGATCGAAATCAAGATCATTAGCACATGAGCAGAATATAGTAGTAATAAAAAGTAAAACTAGGGGGTTGCACTTAAATTTCATAATTCTTATAGGTGTTCTAATATAATAATGAAACGCTAAAGATATTGTTTTATTTCTAATAGGTGAACAACAGAGGTTATATTTTCAGGGATGTTATTTGTGTTTTCAGAATTGTAATGCAACACGTGTATTCCAGAGTCTATTGCTCCTTGTATATCGGCCTCTAAATTGTCTCCAATCATAATTGAATTTTCTGCTTTTGTATTTGCTTTTTTCAAAGCATACTCGAAAATTTTAGGGTTTGGCTTCTTTACACCAACCGATTCCGAAGTAATAACCTGATTGAAAAATCCTAAAATTCCTGATTTTTCCATTTTCAAAGCTTGTACTTCTTCAAAACCGTTCGTAATAATATGCAATTCATACTTCTTTTTTAAATACTCTAAAATTTCTAATGTTCCTTCAAAGAGGTGATTAAAATTAGGCAATTGATGAATGTATTCTTCAGAAAAAAAATCAATCTTATCATCTTCAATCTCAAAATTAATAGCATCAAAAGTTTTCTTTAGCCTATAATACCGTAGATCTTCTTTCGAAATTTTATCTTCTCTATACAATTTCCAATAATTAGCATTGATAGGAATATAGGCCGTCATAAAACCTTTAAAATTGACTTTTACATTATATTCTGAGAAGATTTTTTTAAATGTAAGCGCTGAATTTCTTTCAAAATCCCACAATGTGTGATCTAAATCGAAAAAGACATGTTCTATATTCATCCTAAAATTCTATTTTTGGTATCGATACAAATGTATGAATCTATCTAAATTTAAAAATACTGAATTTCTATTAATTAGTATTTCTTTTGGCATTATTACTACTTTGATTAATTACTCTTTTGGAAATAATGATCAAATAGAGCAACTTCCAATTGTTTATCGGTTTTTAGATTCAAGCTACCTTGTTAATGATTTTTTTGTTAACAGCAATGATGGATACTCCCCTAGGTATTTTTACACACATCTAATTGGATTCTTAACAAAGTTCATTTCGCTACCAACACTATTCTTCTTAGGAACTATATTTAGTAATATTAGTGTTTCTCTATTGACTTTTTTAACAGCTAAGAAGCTTTTCAATAGCAACTTTTCCGGTATTATCTCTGCAGCTTTAGTAATGGTAATTCCTACAGTTTCAATTGGAAGCGCATATCATATCTATATAACTCAGTTTACACCAACGGCTCTTGTATTCCCATTAATTTTGTTATCCTTTTATTTCCTCATCAATAAAAAACTAATTCTTTCTTTATTGATTACTGGGATTATCTCAATTGTACATGTTTTAATTGGTTTTGAGTATGGGGTTCTTTTTTTAAGTATTTCTATTATTATGGATTACCGTGAAAAAAGAAATAGCAAAATTTTATGGAGGAAGGTTTTTTTAGGTATCGGAATTATGATTTTTCTACTTCCAAACTTAATTCCTTATTATTCTAGTAACACAACTATTGAAGCCTCTTCTTTCATTGAAATTTTAGCAAATTTCAGACATCCTCATCATTACCTCTTAAGCACTATTTTAACAAATAAAGAAATTAGTAAGCTTCTTCTTTACGGTAGTCTCTTCATCGTCTTTTTTTATTCTTGGAAAAGAAGAACAAAAAATGAATTTTATACGATTCAAATTAAGACTATTACCCTCATATTAGTAGGCTTATCTATAATTAGCTGGTTCTTTACAGAAATTATTCCTTCTAAATTGATTGTTTCTTTGCAACTATTACGCCTACTTGACATTCTTAAATGGTTTACCATCTTATTGGTTGCAAATGGCATTTCTAATTGGTGTATTCAAAAGAAAATTTTTCCAAAATTTAGAATTATTTCAATTTTATTATTGTTTGTACTCGTTTTGTACAAACCCATAACTTATTTTAAAAATTCTAATGATATAAAATATTTTGAATTGATTACTCTGGAAGTCTCAAAAAATGACATTTCAAATTATATAAAAGAGAATACTACTGAAAAGAGTTTATTTTTGACTCCTCATGACTTTGGTTTTGTAAGAGTCTATTCTAAAAGAGCAATTGTTGTCGATTATAAAGCATTCCCTTTTCAGAATGCAGCAATGCAAGAGTGGTATAAAAGAATTAAAGACTGCTATGGCCTTGAAAAAGATAAATTTGAAGAAAAATATCATCAGCTTACTGATGAGAAAATAATGACATTACACAAAGAATATGGATTTAATTATGCCATTTTACACAATGAAACTTCAACAAAAATTCCAGTTCTTTATAAAAATGAAAAATATAAAATTGTAGACCTTGCAAAGAATGTTCAGTAAAATAAATTTCTCTTCAACATATGCCAAAGGAGTCATTTCTCTTTTGAAAGGGAATGTATGGGCACAATTTATTGGTTTTGGAGGAACATTCTTGATTGCAAAATTATACGGTGCCGATTCTTTGGGCGTTTTTTCTAAATTTATGAGTCTCTCTGCAGTTATTGCCATTTTCTTTACACTAAGACTCGAATCTGCATTTGTACTAAGTGACAAAGAAAAAAATTTGAAGGAAATTTTCTCCTCCATTGTTTATTCAATATTCACAGGAGGAATTCTTAGTTTCCTTGTTATTATTTTATTGCCTGACAGTTTTTATGATAAGGTGAATTTTTTGAAAATTTATATTGTTTTCTGTGTCATTGGAGCCATCTTAAAATCTTCAGAAAGCACTTATCTCTCCTATCTTCTAAGGCTGAAAAAATTCAAAATAATTGCTTCTTCAAGGATTCTATTTACGGTTATTAGGTATTCTTTTCAGATTGGTTTTTTCTTCCTAATTCCTGAAACAGGGTTAATTTATGGTTTTATAATTGCAACATTAGTATTGTTGTTGTTTTACATAAATAAAGTTGGAAACTTATTTTCTTTCATCTCTTTCTCTAGATTTAAAATAACGTTAAAAGAGAATATAAACTTAGTTTCATATGGGGTTTTGTCCGACAATTTAAATGTCTTCAACCTTCATATTATCACCATCATTGGGGGTGTTTATTTTGCAAATTCAGAAGTTGGGTGGTATTTTCTATCGGTTGTATTATTATCAGTTCCAGGTACTTTTGTCAATGCTTCTTTTTCAAAAATATTTTTTTTACGAGCATCCGAAATTTACAATAAAGAGCAGACTAAACTATATTACTTTGTAAAGAAACACACGCTAAGATTATCACTTTTGCTGTTCATTCCATTCCTTCTTCTTTTCTTTTTGAGTGAAACTATCATTGAATTAATTCTCGGTACAAAATGGGCGATTGTTGGAACTTATATAAAGTTCCTTTGCCTATTATTTTACCTAAGGGCTATATACAATCCTGTCAGCCATCTCGAAGAAGTTTTAAAGAAGAATCATATCGGATTGTTATTCAATTTATTCCTTATTCTTGGGAATTTAACAGCAATATATATTGGTCTTCGAGAAAAAAGCTTTTTAGTTACAATAGAATTGATCTCTTATATTTTGCCTATAGGATATTTAGCTATGATTTCATTTTTCTTGCTGATTACGTATCGAATGAGGTCTATAAAACTTTAGGAAGCTTATTTATTTTTAAAAGAGAGTACTTCTCTAAAGTAGCTCCAAAACTTTTGAAAAAGGAGGCAATTCCAGGAATCATAGAGCCTTCAAAGTCTAAAATCAGTTGTCCTTCTGAATATTTTTGTATCACATGGTTTAGCAAAAAACTAGCCACTTGTCTTTGTTTCCCTTCCTTGGTCACTGCTGAAAAAAGATAGACGATTCTACTAGAATCTAGTAAAAAAATAGACCCTCCAATTAAAATATTATTTGCATCTCTAACTCCTAATAATAGTGCTTTGTTTTTACTTTGAAGTTTTTCAACCAAATGCTTTAAAAGGTTGTATTCATTAAATGAAAAATCCTTAAAGTCATAGTTTTTTTTAGCAAGTAAAATCAATTCATCTACAGGAAAATTACCTATGATTAATTTATTCTTAATCGATTGATTAATAGCACTTTTTCTTCCTTTTGAAAACCTTTTAAAAATATCTAAGTAAGAAGCTTGTAAAGGTAAGATGTAGTTAATTCTTTCTGATACATTTCTGTCTTCAGATATAACATTGGAGGAATTTAATTGTAG
>JAESUF010000353.1 GCA_016763215.1 Flavobacteriaceae bacterium | reverse complement strand
CGTTTTGCATTTATGCAACGTATTTTAGGAAATGAAATCCCAATAGATATAACTAATTTTTTCACGGAGTTTAATCATCCAGGAGTTCAATTAGAAAATAAAGAGAGATCTGAAACAATATTCTTAGCAATTAATACTTTGCCAGAAAGTCAGAGAGTGGTTTTTACCTTGGCGAAAGTAGATGGTAAAAGCTATCAAGAAATTGTAGAGATTACAGGAAATAGTTTGTCTTCAGTGGAGTCAATTATGTTTCGTGCAAAGAAGAATTTACAGAAGAAACTAGAAAGTTTTTATAAAAATGAACAATAAACGCAAGTTTTAAATAAATATTGCATCTAATTAATTACAGATGAAAACAATAAAAGATAAAAGTAAGGGAAACAACAATACGTTAGATATTTTAGATTCAATTGAAGAGGTAAAGGTGAGTCCTTTCTTCAAGAATAAAGTATTGAATATGATTGAACAAGAGAAAGAGGTAAAACAACCTTCTTTTCAATGGTTTAGTCCGCAACTTCAATTTGCATCGTTGGTATTGATTGTTTGTATCAATGCTGCAACAATTTATTATTCATTTACGAACACAGAAACTTCCCAAGAACAGATTTCAGGAATCGAATCTTTTGTACAGGAATACCAATTAGATTCAGGTACTAATATCTCAATAAACTAAGGGTATGAGAAAAAAATTACTATATACTTTTTTAATTATATTAATCATGGCAAATGTTAGTTTGCTCTTTATGATTATTAATAAGCCAGATAAAAAAGACCGTCCTCAAAAAGAGAACTTTTTAACTCAAGAGTTAAATTTTACAGAAGAACAAAAAGAACGTTTTTTGTTTTTAGATGAATTACACCGTCACCAGATGAAGCAATTCGATGGTGAGTTAAAAGATTTGAGGAAAGATTTATTCAATTCATTTGACAAAGAAAATTTTTCTCCAGATTCTATTGCTCTTAAAATGGGAGAATTAGAAACTGCGAAGCATAAAGAGCTTTTTACTTTTTTTAAACAGGTTCGAAAAATATGCACTCCAGACCAAGTAAGTAAGTTTGATGAAATTATTGAAAAAGCACTTCGCAAAAGAGGTCCTCAACAACCTAAAGGAAAACGAAGAGGTCCGCCGAGGAAAGATTTTTAAAATCTAACACAAGTTTTCTCAAGAACATACATCTAAAGATTAAATCAAAAGAAAAGGAATGATAAAAAATTACTCTTTGTTTAATCTTAAAAGATCGTATTATGAGGATTTTAAAATTTTTATTTTTAGCAGTAGTACTGAGTAGTTTTTTAGCATGTAGTACTGATGATTATATCGCTATTACGAATGATGGTGATATAGATGCAGATGTTGGAGATACCACCACCGATGATGACATTTTAGCTCTAACGCTTAATCTACCAACGAATTTATTCAACTATGCAAATATTGCGCTGCCTGGCTATTTCTTAAACAATGATTTAAGAGATGAAGACAATACTCCAGACAACAATATAATTACAGATGCTGGAGCCACATTAGGGAGAGTACTATTTTATGATAAAAAACTATCTGCAAATAATACCATATCCTGTGCTTCATGCCACGATCAAGCAAAAGGGTTTTCAGATTCTAATATTTTAAGTTTTGGCTTTGATGGTGGATTAACTGGAAGAAACTCGATGGGGTTGTCCAATGCAAAATATTATAGTAATGGACGGTTTTTTTGGGATGAAAGAGCGGCAACTTTAGAAGATCAAGTATTAATGCCAATTCAAGATGCTGTAGAAATGGGATTAACATTAGATGAGTTGGTCGGTAAGGTAGGGGCAGAAGAGTACTATGAGATTCTATTTACGAGAGCTTTCGGAGATGGTACGGTAACAAGCAATAGAATTTCTTTGGCATTAGCTCAGTTTGTAAGATCGATGGTTTCTTATCAATCGAAATACGATGCCGGAATAGCACAAGTGAATAACCCACAAAATGATTTTCCAAATTTCACACAGTCTGAAAACGTAGGTAAAAATTTGTTTTTCAGCAATAGAACACGATGTTCAGATTGTCATGATACAAACGCTTTTGTAGGGGATAGAGCCAGAAACAATGGGTTAGATGCTGTGCTAACAGATTTGGGTGTTGGTGGTGTAACAGGAAATAATGGAGATAGAGGAGAGTTTAAGGTAGGTTCATTGAGAAATATAGAATTAACAGCGCCGTATATGCATGATGGAAGATTTTCAACTTTGGGGCAGGTGGTCGATCATTATAACAATGGGATACAAGACAGTCAAGATTTAGACAATAGACTGAGAGTAGGTGGAGGACAAGTGAGAAGGCTAAACTTGAATCCTGCTGAAAGACAAGGCCTGATAGATTTCTTATTAACACTGACCGATACCAATTTTATAATAGACACAAAATATTCAGATCCTTTTATAAATAACTAAATGAAACAGCGATGAAAAATAAAATAATAGCAATAGCTACGGTACTTATTTTTAGTGTTGCTATAAATGCGCAGAATAAAAATGGAACCTTTTCCGTAACCGACGGAATTAAGTGTACAACAACCTTGAATCAGAAAAATAAAGTTGAGATTCTAACAAAAGGAGATTCTAGAATTATTACGTCCAATGCAATTCCAAATCATAAAGTAGGCGCATTTCCAAACCCAGGAAACCCAAATACGATTAGCGAACAACAAAAGAGTTATAACATTCCAGTAAATCCCAAAAAGACAGGTAAGTTGATTGATGTTTCCGCAGATGGATTTGGAAAAGGATTCCCAGCATATGAATTTGGGGTGGCTTTAAATGGAGTAAAATTAGAACCAACAGCCGCAGAATTTTTTGGAGGAAGAGGAGAGCATATGAATTCAGAATGGGCATTGGAAGCTTTGAGTACCGCTGTAAATCTTGGTGACGATTGCAACAATGCACATGTACAGCCAACAGGAGAATACCATTATCATGGAACTCCTTGGGAGTTTATTAAAGAGGTAACGAGTAAATCAATGTCACAAGTAGGTTGGGCAGCAGACGGATTTCCTATCTATTATAAATATGGGTATAAAGACCCAACCAATACAAGCAGTGAGATTGTTTCTCTAGTTTCTAGCTATCAATTAAAAAAAGGAAACAGGCCTGGAAATGGCAAAACAGCTCCAGATGGAGTCTATGATGGAACCTATGTGCGCGATTTTGAGTTTGTGGAAGGTTTAGGCGATTTAGATATTGCCAATGGAAGATTCGGAATTACGCCAGAGTTCCCAAACGGAACCTACTACTATGTGATTACTGATGATTTTCCATCACTACCACGTTACTTCGTAGGTACGCCAAGTAAAGATTTTGCCGTTGGTGGTGGAATCTTAGGTAATGGAGGAAGAAGAATGGCAAGGAATAAATTCGGGAGCAAGCAAAACAATAGAAGACAAGGTCCAAGTGCAAAAGAAATTTTAAAAATGATGGATGCCAATAAAGACGGAAAGATTAGTGAAAAAGAGGCAAAAGGACCATTGAAAGAGCATTTTGATGTGATAGATACCAATAAAGATGGTTTTATCACAAAAAAGGAACTAGAGAAAGCTCCCAAACCAAACAATCAAAGAAGAAGAAATAGAAGAAACTAATTTTTAAGAATGCGCAAGTTATTTTAAATTTACGCATCTAACTATATAGAATTTAAAACCAAATAGGATGAAAAAAGAGTACATAAAAATAGTAATGGCAGGGTTCATAGTACTATTGTTAATTACAGGGTGCAGTTCAAATAGTGAAGAAGTAGTAGTAACCGATCCAGTAGATACGACTTCTTATGATATTACGTCAATACTATCGATGTTTGATGGAATGGCGGCGGTTTCGTATTCAGTAAATGGAAATACAGTGACTTTCACTACCACAAACTTACCCAACCATACAAGCCCATATTGGCCAACAAATAATTCGCTGTATGAAGTGTACAATGGCACAAACACAAGTTTCAATTTGAATCCAAATCAAATAAGCACGCAGAATGTCACTTTTACCATTACATTAAGTCCTTCTGAAGCGACAACAAAGGAAGCTACTTCGTTAGGACCTATAGGGATTTCAAGAAATGGAGTGGTGTTTTTTAATCAATATGCCGGTCCAAACAACCTAGCACTTACTAATGAGATTGATAGTTTCGATCAATGGTTAGGGCATCCACAAAATACAGGGATGTACCATTACCATGTAGAGCCTACTTCGTTAACAGATCAATTTGGTGATAGTGCTTTTTTAGGTTTATTAGCAGACGGATTTCCAGTATACGGTCCAGTTGAAAACGGAGCTACAATCACGAATTCAGATTTAGATGAATACCATGGTCATATCAGTGCCACAACAGAATTTCCGAATGGAATTTACCATTATCACGTAACACCAAACGAAGATCCATATATTAATGGGAATGGATATTTTGGTACCCCAGGAAATATAACTCAATAGTTTGAAGAAAATTATAGTCTTTGTTTTTATGGTTAGTTTCTCCTCTTGCATGGAGAACCAACAACCTGAATTTTTAAGTCTCAAGTCAGATAATGAAAGTTTGAAGCTCGATAATGGAACGTTGTTCTATAAGGATGTTCCCTTTTATGGAACTCTTGAGCAGTATGATGCTGTTAATGAGACTGAAAATTTATGTGAATATGTTGCAGGAAAAAAACAAGGAAAAGAAACCAAAAAGTATTTGAATGATACACTTGCTGAAGAACGGTTTTATAAGAAAGGATTGAAAGTAGGAGTACACAAAGGTTTTTGGAAAAATGGAGCTTTAAAATTTGAATACCATTATAATGAAAAAGGAGTGTATCATGGAACCTTTAAAGAATGGTATCAGAACGGACAAGCGTTAAAAGAATTTAATTATATCAATGGAAAAGAAAATGGATCGCAAAAGATGTGGTTGATGAATGGAAATATCAGAGCCAATTATGTGGTGAAAGATGGAGAGAGATTTGGGCTCATAGGATTGAAAAAATGTTATACTGTAAATGTTATCGATGAAAAAATATAGTTATATACTCGTAATAGCCATTGCCTTTTTCTCATGTCAAAAAGAAAAGCAAGTAGATAAAACAACAACACTGCCTTTTTTTAATACGGCTACATTTACTCCCGAATGGATTGGTGAGGAAAGTGCTCGCTACAATGAAATTCATACCATACCTGAGTTTTCATTTGTGAACCAAAATGGAGAAGACGTAACTCAAAAAACATATGAAGGTAAGATTTATGTGGCGGATTTCTTTTTTGTATCCTGTCCGGGGATTTGTCCTAGACTCACTAAAAATATGACTACGTTACAAGAGGAATACCAAAATGACGGAGGTATTTTATTGCTTTCACATACGGTAATGCCCTGGAGAGATTCAGTTTCTGAGTTGAAGAAGTATGCCATAGAGAATAAGATAAACGCCAACAAATGGAATCTAGTAACGGGTGATAAAGATGAAATTTACAATTTAGCAAGAACGGCGTATTTTGCTGATGAAGATTT
>JAESUF010000033.1 GCA_016763215.1 Flavobacteriaceae bacterium | reverse complement strand
CGCCAAAAGAGAAAGGTTCTCTAGGTACAGGAACCCCAATATTTACTCCAATCATTCCTGCACTTGCTCGCTCCATTACTTGCTTAGCTAATCCGCCACTTTGGGTAAAAACAGCAGCTGCATTTCCATAGTTAGAACCGTTTTCAATTTCAATAGCCTCGTCTAGATCTTTGGCTCTTATAATAGAAATTACCGGCCCAAAAATTTCTTCTCTAGCAACCGACATATCTATGGTTACATGATCTATAATGGTTGGACCTATATAAAAACCACCTTCTTTTCCAGCAACGGTTGTATTTCTTCCATCCAATAATATTTTAGCACCATCTTTTTCAGCTTCTGCAATATATCTTTCAATGCGTTCTTTTGCTTTAGCACTAATTACAGATCCTAAATTATCACCCGGAACAATTGCTTTTGCCTCGTTGACCATTCTGTCTATAATGTGTTGTATTTTATCTACGCCTACCATAACGGAGGCTGCCATACAACGTTGTCCTGCACATCCAGACATGGAAGCAACTACATTAGAAGCCGTCATTTCTGGGTTTGCATCTGGAAAAACTAATAAATGATTTTTTGCACCTCCAAGCGCCACACACCTTTTTAAACTAGAAGTAGCTCTTTTGTATACTATTTTGGCTACCTTGGTTGAACCAACAAAAGAAACGGCTTTAATATCTGGATGGTCACAAATAGCTTCCACAACTTCTTTTCCTCCATTCACTAAATTGAAAACACCGTCAGGTAAACCAGCTTCTTTTAATAGTTCAGCCATTCTAACAGTGCTTAATGGAACTATTTCAGAGGGTTTCATAACCATAGTGTTTCCTAAAACTAAGGCATTTGGTAGGGTCCAGTGTGGTACCATGTTTGGAAAATTAAAAGGCGTAATTGAAGCCACAACTCCTATAGGTTTTCGTTCAATTCTACATTCAACACCTTTGCTTACTTCTTGAATCTCGTTTACAATAATTTGAGGGATAGAAACAGCAAACTCACATAGTTCAATGCTTTTCTCAACTTCAGCCTTTGCTTCACCGTATGTTTTTCCGTTTTCAAGTTGAATTAACTTTGTTAATTCATCCATGTTTTTTTCTAGTAAGGTTCTGTATCTAAAAAAGATTTGGACACGTTCTTTAAACGTCATATCAGACCAAGAAGGGAAAGCCTTTTTTGCAGCTTGAACTGCAGCATCTACATCTTGCTTGGTAGAGAGTGGGATTGTTGAAATTTTAGAGCCATCTATCGGACTTATAACATCCATCGATGTTTGATCGTTTCTTTCAAATTTGCCGTCGATAAAATTCTTAACTTCTGAGAGAGTATTACTTACATTCATAATCAAGGGTGGTGATTAAATTTTTAAACAAAAATTAAGAATGCCTCGAAAAGTTTAAACATTTTCTACCGCACTCTTCTCAAATATAAGAAATTAATATTTATTGCCTTATTTCATTGAGATAATGATAATTTCGGATGAGGATAGGAGTGTTTTTTTGGAATGAAATCACATACGATTAACTAGTAATTTTCCAAACATTAAAAATGCTTGTTTGTATTCACTATTTAGCATGCTTTTGAAAGGTAATTATAGGTGAAATTAATTGTAAAAGGGAGTTATTTAATTTTCGCTAAAAGGTCTTTTTTCTTTCTATAAAAAAACGATTTTTTTAGGGTAACAATTACGAATCCCTGTCACTATCTAGTGAGTAATGCATTTAAAAGGTTGGTTATTGTATAAATAAATTTGGATTACTCAGATGTTTTAGGGAGGAATCCTATGAAAAAGAAAACAGAACAAAGCCCGTCAAATTTGATGGGCTTTTTATTTAGTGTTGAAGAGCAGTTAGTTAACGGAATGTCACTTTTTCTCTTATATAATGATATTCAAAAGTTAATTAGTTGTTAATATAGAAAAAGATTCTTTATTTTTACGAAATTTTCATCCCAAAACCAATCATAATGAAACAATTATTCACCTTTGTTTTAGTGCTAATAAGCATTGCTTCTTTCGGGCAGCAACTTCAAAATAATGCTCCATGGGCAGCCAATGCATTGTCCAAGAACTCAGGAAATCCGACATTTGAGCAAATTACAAAATCTGCTCAAGATTATTTTCTAACAATCGATAAGAACAAAAAAGGAAGTGGTTTAAAACCATTTGAAAGGTGGAAATACCATTGGAGTCATTTTCTTGATGAGAGTGGTAGAATACAGTCAACTCAAAACCTTTGGGACGCTTGGGAACGGAAAAATGCAATGAATGCTTCAAGTAGAATGGTTGATGTTAGTAATTGGGGATCTATCGGTCCTTATTCACATACAAATACGGCTTCATGGTCTGCAGGTCAAGGGAGAGTTAACGTAGCAGTCGTAGATCCAAATGATTCCAATACTTTATATGTTGGAACTCCAGCTGGAGGAATCTGGAAATCTACAGATAATGGCGTTAATTGGACGCCTCTTACAGATCATTTACCTCAAATAGGAGTTTCTGGAATTGCTATAGACCCTACAGATTCTAATATTATATATATTGCAACTGGAGATGACGATGCAGGAGATTCTTCTTCTGTAGGTGTATGGAAATCTACTGATGGAGGAACTAATTGGAATGCAACAGGTACTTTAAACGCTACTTCAATGAATGATATTTATATATCACCAACCAATACAAGTATCGTTGTTGTTGCAACAAATAATGGAGTCTATAAGACTACAGATGCTGGAACATCTTGGACTCAAAAGCTAAGTGGTAACATTAGAGCATTGAGAATGAGACCAAATGATCCTAGTATCTGGTATGCTGTCTCTTCAGGTACTTTTTACAGATCGTTCGATTCAGGAGAATCATTTCAGCCAGTTACAATTACGGGGTTGACTGGAGCTTCAAGGTTAGAAATTGATGTGACTCCTGCAGATGCTGATTATGTATATATTGTAAAAGCAAATAATGGAAATACTTTTGGAGGAATCTGGAAATCTACAGACGGTGGTGTTAATTTTTCAAAAACAAGTCAAACAGGAGATATTTTTGAAAGCACACAATCATGGTATGATTTAGCCTTAGGAGTTTCTGATACAGATGAAAATAAATTATTTGTTGGCGTTTTAAATGTGTGGAGATCTGAGAATGGAGGTAATAACTTCACTAAAATTAACAACTGGAGTTCTCCAAACCAAGCTTCTTATACCCATGCCGATATTCATTACTTACGATATCACGATGGAAGGTTCTTTGCCGGAACCGATGGAGGTGTTTATGTTTCTAGTAATGATGGTGGTATATTTACCGATTTAACAGAAAACTTAGCGATTAGTCAGTTTTATAAAATATCTGTGGCCGCACAAAACCCAGGGAATGTTGTTGGAGGATTGCAAGATAATGGAGGGTATGCCTTTAGTGATAATGTATGGAATAATTATTTTGGAGCTGATGGTATGGACTGTGCAATTAACCCTACCAATGAAAGTAATTATTTTGGATTCATTCAATATGGAGGAGTCCTATATGAAACTACAGACGGAGGAAAAACAAGAACAGGTGGAGTACAATCTCCTAATAGTGGAAGTTTAAGTGGTAGATGGGTTACTCCTTTAGCCGCGAGTGGTGATGGAGAAGTATATGCAGGATATAACCAATTATACAGATTAGAAGGAAGTGCTTGGTCTTTAGTATCAAGTTTTTCTTTTGGGGGGAATTTGGTAAACCTTAAAGTAGACCCTAAAGATTCAAATGTGATTTTTGCGACTAGAGGAAGTACAATCTATAGAAGTTTAGATAAAGGAGCTACTTATGAAAGCTTCTTTACGAGTTCAGGAACTATTAATTCAATTGATATTAGTAGTGAAAGTGATCTTTTCTATTTTGTTACAAATTCTGGTGCATATAAAGTTGATACTCCTGTAGGAGCATCATTTGAATTTATATGGGAATTGATAGGGACAAGTACTCCTACAGAATCAAAATTGTCAATTAAACACCATGGAAGAAGCGGAAATAATACGTTATATTTAGGGACCTCATTAGGAGTGTATTCTATGAGTGATGACGATACTGAATGGCAGACTTTTGATAATAACTTGCCAAATGTAGCAGTGAGAGACTTAGAAATTAATGAAGAAGAATCGATACTATATGCCGCAACCTATGGTAGAGGTGTTTTTACTTCTGAAATTCCTAGACAGCTGCCTCAAGCGGATGTGAAAATAATATCTGTAGAAAACCCAATAGAAGGTGTTAATTGTAGTGAGAATTTTACTCCTCAAATACTGATTAAAAACCAAGGGGCAGATGTTTTAACAGCTGTTACAATAAACTATAATTTTGATGGAGGTGCTTCACTAGTACACAATTGGAGTGGTTCTTTAAATTCTGAACAAACTACGATTGTTGATTTACCACAAGCTTCAGAGGCTCTAGGGGTACATACAATTAATGTTGAAGTTACTACGACAAACGATGCTTATGCTACAAATAACAATAGGTCGGCTTCTTTTAGTATAAACTCATCAACGACCACGCCTACAGTTGTGAATTCTTTTGAAAATACAGGAGATGAATTGTTTAATGAAAGTAATACTTCTAATCTTCTATGGGAAATAGCTACTCCTAGTAAAACATTGTTAAATGCTGCTGGTTCTGGAACTTTAGCTTATATCACTGGAGCTACTGGAGATTACCCGAACAATTCTACAACAAGTTTGTACACGAGTTGTTACGATTTAACACAAATAACTACGCCAGTATTGTCATTTAAAATGGCTTTTGATATTGAAGAAGACTTTGATTATTTGACTGTAGAGTATTCAACAGATACTGGTACTACATGGACAACCCTTGGCTCTGCTTCAGATGCAAACTGGTATAATAGTTCTTCAACTATAAATGGACTTCCAGGAAATCAATGGACAGGTGAAGGTGAAGATTCCAACACGTTGGGAGGAACAAATGCAACCATTCATGATTATAGCTATGATTTAGGGGTTTTTGCATCTGAATCTAACATCGTATTTAGATTTAAGTTTATTACTGATTCTGGAACAATAGAAGAAGGAATTATGATAGATGACATGGTGGTTAATGGGACATTATCTGTAAACAATAACGAATTTTCTAATATTGTTTCAGTATATCCAAACCCTTCTAACGGTATTTTTAATATTCAATGGCCAAATAATGAGAAAACAACAATCTCAGTATATAATTATTTAGGTCAAAAAATTAGTGAACATAAAAATATTACTTCGGGCTCTTATTCGTTGGATTTAAGTAACCAAAGTAAAGGGTTGTATCTTTTAAAGATAAATTCGAATGGTAAATTAGCTTCCAAGAAAATAATTTTAAAGTAAAAAATAATTGAATAAAATTAAAAAAGCCCATCATATATGATGGGCTTTTTTAGTTAGTATTGAGAATAACTTAATGTCACTTTTTGTCACCTAGAGATTGGTGTTCAAAAGGGGATTATTTATCTAAATGGAAAAAGATTCTTGTACTTTTACAAAAGTTCATCCCAAAACCAATCATAATGAAACAATTATTCACTTTTGTTTTAGTGCTAATATGCATTACTTCTTTCGGGCAGCAGCTCCAAAAGAATGCTCCATGGGCAACCAATGCTTTGTCTAAAAATTCAGGAAACCCTACACTTGAGCAAATCACAAAATCAGCAGAGGATTATTTTTCAACAATTGATAGAAATAAAAAAGGGAGTGGTTTGAAACCATTTGAAAGGTGGAGATTTCACTGGAGTCATTTTCTTGATGAAAATGGGAGAATACAATCAAGTAAAACCCTTTGGGATGCTTGGGAACGGAAAAATGCAATGAATGCTTCAAGTAGAATGGTTGATGTTAGTAATTGGACTTCTGTTGGGCCGTTTTCGAACTCAAATACATATAGCGCATCCAGCCTTCAACAGACTGGTCAAGGGCGGATTAATGCAATTGCTGTCGACCCAAATAATTCTAGCATTATATATGTTGGAGCTCCAGCTGGAGGGATTTGGAAATCTATAGACAATGGTGTTAATTGGACTCCGTTGACAGATCATTTACCCCAAATAGGGGTTTCTGGAATTGCGATAGATCCTGTCGATTCTAATATTATTTATATTGCTACTGGAGATGATGATGCAGGAGACTCTTCTTCTGTTGGTGTTTGGAAATCTTCAGATGGTGGGACAACCTGGAATGCAACAGGGAGTATGGTAGGGAACCCGAATTCTATGAATGATATTTATATTTTACCTACCAATACTATTATGGTTGCGACCAATAATGGTATTCATAAATCTACTGATGGCGGAGTATCTTGGACTCGAAAACTAAGTGGTAATATTAGAGCTTTACGAATGAGACCAAATGACTTTAGTAGTTGGTATGCTGTCTCTTCAAGTATTTTTTATAAGTCCATAGATGGAGGAGAAACATTTCAATCGGTTTCAATTACTGGTTTGTCCGGGGCATCTAGGTTGGAGATTGATGTAACGCCTGCAAATGCTGATTATATATATATTGTAAAAGCAAATTCTGGAAACACCTTTGGAGGAATCTGGAAGTCTACCGATAGCGGTACTAGTTTTAATAAGACATCAGAAACTTCAGATATTTTTAGAAGTTCACAATCTTGGTATGATTTGGCCTTAGCTGTATCATCAAACGATCCAGATATTTTATATGTAGGTGTATTGGACATATGGAAATCTACTGATGGAGGTGATAATTTTTCGCAGATAAACCAATGGAATAACCCGAATGTAGATTCTTACACTCATGCTGATATTCATTTTTTAAGATTTATAGATGATAAATTTTATGCAGGTACTGATGGTGGGGTGTACGTGTCTATTAATGAAGGGAATAAATTTACAGATCTAACTGAGAATTTAGCGATAAGTCAGTTTTATCGAGTTTCAGTGTCACCTCAAAATTCAAATAATATTGTTGGCGGAATACAAGACAATGGGGGATACGCGTCTAATGATAGTCAGTGGAGAAATTACCATGGAGGAGATGGTATGGAAGGAGTTGCACATCCTACTGAACCTAATACTCATTATGGATTTACTCAATACGGAGGGAATTTATTCAAAACCACAAATGGAGGTGGAAGTAATACATGGGTTACTGGAGCTCCAAGTCAAGGAGAATGGGTAACGCCTATGTCGATTAATAGTCAAGGCGAAGTATTTGCTGGGTATGAACAACTTTACAAACTAGCAGGAAATTCGTGGTCAGTAGTTTCTTCTCATAGTTTTGGTGGAGATGACTTAGATCAAATTGAAATTGATCCAAACAATAATAATAACATTTATGTAACTCAATCTAGTGGCTTGTATAGAAGTGTAGATCAGGGAGTTACTTTTACCACACTGTCATTTGGTTTTGGTTTTATTAATGCTATTGAAGTAAGTCATAACGATTCAAATACGGCATGGATAGTTGTTAGTGGAGGAGTCTATAAAACCACTAATTTATTAGATACCGCTCCAACTTTTACGAACATTACTGGAAATTTACCATCAGAAAGTAAGCTGTCCATTATGCATCATGAGAGAAGTGGAAACAATACAATATACCTTGGTACTGCTTTAGGGGTTTATTTTATTAATGATGATATGTCTACTTGGGAAACATTTGATAATAATTTACCCAATGTTGCTGTAAGAGATTTAGATATTAATGAAGAAGATGCTAAGTTAATTGCGGGGACCTATGGTCGAGGGATTTTTGTTTCTGATATTCCACGCCAATTGCCTCTAGATGATGTG
>JAESUF010000352.1 GCA_016763215.1 Flavobacteriaceae bacterium | reverse complement strand
TGCATCAATTGCATTTATATAATCTCTTTGTTTATCATCCATTGCTAACTCTTTAGCAACTTGCATAATTTTTGAGCCCTTAATTAATTCTTTTTCTGTTGGCGGAAACCAGGCGGCATGATATATACTCATCGCAACACCCCAATAAGCCATGGGGCAATTTGGGTCGGCATCAATTACTTTTACAAATGCTTTTTCAGCTTCCGCATATTGAAACGAATGTAACAATGCAACAGCCAAGTCAAAAGTAGCTCTAGTTTCATAGTTGCAAGACAATGAAAATTTTAATTCTCCAAACTGACCATCACCACACAACAGCAACTCACCTCTTAAAAAATCTATTGAAGCTAAGGAAGCGTTTTGTTTTTGCTTTTTGTCTTTACAAGCAGTGAAACACAAAAATAAACTGACAAGAATTAATATGCTTTTTGAATATTTCATTAGTTTTATTTTTTAGTATTTATGGGACGTTCTTCATTTTTACTATTGGGTATAAGACCTTGATAAACACAGTTCTGCGTTTTCAGAGTAAATATAAAGAATTTGAACAACTATTATTAATGAATGTCTCTCCCTATAAATTTTTACGAATAGTTTACTAAGGAGGAGAGGATAAGCAACTACAGATAGCTATTGTTAGCAACAGGTTATTATTTTTTATAAGGAATATAATTTTCCCATTCTGTAGGCGTATAAATATCTTTCATAGCTATTTCTAATAGCTCTTTAAAAATACGTTCTCCATTGTCACTATTTGTCATAATCATAATTCCTTTTTTAGCTTTTGGAAAAAGAATAGAATAATGTTGAAATCCATTGCCGTGTCCTTCCTTAAAGACACCTTTTCCATAGGGGGTTTGTAAAATTCCCCAACCGAGACCATAACTTAACTGAATAGCGTCATTTAATGTAGAATCTTTAAGAGCTAAAGGTCCAAATTGTTTAATAGAACGAATTCTAATTTGAGGTCTGAAGATTTCATTCCATGATTTTTTTGAAATGATTTTATGTTGCATTACAGCTTCTAAAAATTTAGTGTAATCTTCTGAAGTAGTTTCTAAAGTACTACCACCTCTAGGTTCATTATCTATATCTTTTATATATTTTTTACCTGATGTATTGTGTCCGTAAGCAAAGTTATTCTTGAATTTAGGGAGCCATTGATAACTTGTTCGATGCATGTTTAAGGGTTCGAAAATTATTTCTTGTGCTAGTTTTTCAAGACGCTGCCCCAATATTTTTTCCAAAACTACCTGTAAATAAATAAACCCTTCTCCTGAATAGCTATACCTACTTCCTGGTTCACGGTTTACACGTAATTGATAATCAGATTCAAACCATCTAGAATTAGCAAAGCCAGTAGTGTGATTTAAACACATTCGAGCAGTAATTTTATGATATAAGCTGTCTTTTTTTAAAGCAGAGAAATCATCATGCCATTTTGTTTCTGGTGTATAATCAACTATTTTTTTCGGCAAGTAAGATTCTAAAGGTGTGTCTAAATCGATAACCTCATCTTCTACTAATTTCATAACTAATACACCAAAAACAGCTTTACTAAAAGAGGCCCCATATATATTAGTAGAATCGTTGAGGGCTATTTTTTTTTCATAATCTTTATATCCAAAACTGTTCTGGTAGGTAACTTTATTTTCATTGAAAACAGTTACTGCAATGCCATGAACAGCTGCATTTTTGATTAATTCATCAATTTTTATCGTTAAAGAATCTTTATGTATTTCTGTTCCATCTAAACGAGTAATATGCTGTTTTTTTTGATCAATACAACTTGTTAAACAGAGAACTCCAACCAATAGAACACCTACTTTTTTTATTGGTAGGCTACTTTTTTTTCTCTTCAAGAATGGAATTGATAAAGGATAATAGCATTTTTGGGAGTTCATTGATTTTACGATATTAAAAACCATAACAGCTACACTAAACGGAATTACAGATATAAAAAATATAAATCCCCATTTTTCAACTGTTAGTAACGCTATTAATGAAAGGATGTATACGATACTCATCGTTATTTGAAAATTAATAATTTTGACACCATGCTGGTCATAGATTTTATTATCTTCTCTTTTATGAACCCAAAGAAATAAGGGAAAAAGAATGTTTGCTAATGGGATTATAAACCCTAAAAAAGGAGTGCTATGCAGTAAGATTAACCACTTTTTGAGTATGGTTTCTTCTTTCGGATTGCTTAAAATCAATAAATCATCAACCTCTATATGCAAGGCAGTAGCTAATAGTTTTACAGTTTGAAGATGTGGATTTACATCCCCTTTCTCTATGCGTTGTATTGTACGTATAGTAACTTGTGTTTTTTCTGATAATTCTTCTTGAGTATATCCTTTTAATTTTCTTTGGTACACCAAGTTTTTTGCAATTGATTGTGTTCCCATAATTATATTTTAATTGAGGCAAAGTTATTGGTGAAACTTTTTCTTTCTAACGACATATTGGTGTCATATATCTGTCATTTGTTAGTTTTAAAGGGTTTAAGACTCTTGTGTGTGTCAAATTTACGTGTTGTGGCAATTAATTATACACACCTTAAGTTTACAATCTTAATTAATTTTCACATATTGTTTTTAGAACTCTTGTTTGTCATTTAATGTATTGAGAATAACAAGAACCTCTGTAAATCGGTTCTTGTTATCTTCAAAAATTTACATCTCTATAATGATAATGGTAGGTGAAATTAAATAAAAAACTAGCAACTAAGAGCATATCTCCCTAAATTTACTATCCTTCAATAACCAGTTGTATGTTCCTTATTTATATATAATTTGAGGCTTATAACATTTTCTTAAACCATAAATTTCTAACCCTACCATTTGTTATCTGTATCCCATCTATTATTCCTGTATTGCTCCTTTTTATTTCTACCAGATTAATTGGCCATTCACCCTCTAAAATATCTTGATACAATCTTTTCAATTTAATTTTCCCATGTCTTATGTGGTGTATGTAAATTTCAGTTCCTTCTATGGATATCGTATAAGCAGTTTCAATTTCAGAACTGTAATATTTTCCTGAATATTCTGCCAATTCTTCAGCTCTAGACTTTTTAGTGATTTTATGAAGGTCGAAAAATAATGGTAATTCTTGTTCAACTACCACAATCATTTGGTTCGCATCAGCATTAGATTTAAATTCAACAGTAAGGTCTACATCGACATTTAACATTTTGAAAATGTTCTTTTTTATTGGCATTAAAGGACTTTCGTTTGTTTTTGATCTTGAGTATCTCAATGTATCATTTCTTACATAAATTTTCCGACCATACTTTTCTTTATTGTTCCAATAAATTCCCTCAAATTCGGCTAATTTTTTATTTGAGAGTTTGATGAATTTCTTCGGTTGTTTTGTTAATTGTACTTGTTTTTGTGGCGTATTGTTTTCTTTAATAGGATAAATTATTTCAGCAATTCTATTGGTTTTTGACATAATATTGCTCCCCGTAAAATTGGTAAGTACAACTATATTGAGATTGTCTTCTGGGTATGCGCGAATAGTTGATCTAAATCCACCAATCGATCCTCCATGTTGTATTATTTTTTTTCCAAGATGGTTCTCTATTCTTACTCCAAATCCAAAAAGATTAGGTGTTCCATTGTTAAGAGGATCCGTTGTCAAAAGTGTAGCAAAAGCTGACTCCCAGTTTTTTTGAGGGCTACTAAAGTTTTGTAACCACTTTAGTAAATCGCTGGTTGTTGAGTGCATATTTCCTGATCCAACATAGTTCCAATATTCTATTTTTCTTTTGAATTCAGAATTACCACCGTATGAAGTGGCATTGTTTAGAGCTACGCGATCATATTGATCTTCAACATACGTATGATTCATGCCTAGTTTATCGAAAATATTTTCTTTTAGCCAATATTTAAAT
>JAESUF010000351.1 GCA_016763215.1 Flavobacteriaceae bacterium | reverse complement strand
TTAGCATTTACAAAAACATTTGCGTTAACAGCTTCCATTATTGTAGCACTGTTTTTAATACCACCATTTGCTGCCTTTTTATTTAGAAAGCAACGGACAAGAAAAACAAGTAGTTCTCTTCTAAATGGAGCCTTAGCTTTCTTAGGAGTAGTAACTGTAGTATCTGGTTATTGGCTAGGGTTTGTTTTAATAGCTTTTGGAGTAACTTCTCTTTTAAAATTGAATCAAAAACTTTCTGAGAAAAAGGCAAATTTTATAAACATTACCATTTCAGCTGTCGCAATTGTATTTCTTTTGGCAGAGTATTGGAGGCCTTTAGGAGTTGATAAAAGTATCTTTTGGAATCTGATTTTTGTTGGACTTATTTGTTTTGGATTGTTAGGTGTATTTACGCTGTTTAGAAAAAACTGTACTCGAATATTACGTTGGGCACTAGAAAATAAAGTATTGTTTTTATCTATCCCTACAGCGATTGTTGTTCTGGGCTTTCTGATCTTAAGAGACACTGGAAAAGAGTTTATGCCCTCTTTAAATGAAGGTTCATTCTTGTTAATGCCTACGTCGATGCCACATTCAGGAGTTGAACAAAACAAACGAGTGTTACAACAGCTAGATATGGCAGTGGCAAGCATTCCAGAGATTAAAACTGTAGTAGGTAAAGCTGGACGAACAGAATCTGCTTTAGACCCAGCTCCACTATCGATGTATGAAAATATGATTCAGTATAAATCTGAATTTATGTTGAATGCTAAAGGGAAACGTCAACGTTATAAAATAAATGATAAAGGGTATTTTGAATTAAAAAACGGAAGTTCTGTTGGGAATCCAAATACTTCAGAGAATGTTGCTATGAGCACAATCGAAAGGTCTCAGCTCATAGAAGATTCTAATGGAGAGTTTTATCGAAACTGGCGACCAGAAATAAAATCACCGAATGATATTTGGAAAGAAATTGTTCGTGTGACCAAATTACCAGGTGTTACTTCTGCACCGAAATTACAACCCATAGAGACTCGTTTGGTTATGTTACAAACAGGAATGCGTGCTCCAATGGGGATTAAAGTAAAAGGACAAGATTTAAAAAAAATTGAAGCTTTTGGAGTACAATTAGAAGGGCTTTTAAAACAAGCGGAAGGTGTAAAAGTTGAAGCTGTTTTTGCAGACCGTATCGTTGGAAAACCATATTTATTAATTGATATTGACAGAGGTAAAATTGCTCGTTATGGAATTTCAATAGAAGATGTACAAAGTGTTTTAAAAATAGCTATTGGAGGAATGGTGATAACACAAACAGTTGAAGGAAGAGAACGTTACGGTATTCGTGTTCGCTATCCTAGAGAATTGAGAAGTAGCCCAACAGATTTAAAACAAATTTATATCCCTATAGAAAAAGGAAATCCTGTTCCTTTAGGTGAGCTGGCTACGATTCGTTACGAACGAGGTCCGCAAGTGATTAAAAGTGAAGACAGCTCTTTAGTTGGTTATGTGTTGTTTGATAAACTGGATGGTTTTGCAGAAGTAAATGTGGTTGAAAATGCACAAGCTTTAATTCAAGGGAAAATCGATTCAGGAGAATTAATTGTCCCTAAAGGAATTAATTATCAATTTACAGGAACTTATGAAAATCAATTACGAGCAGAGAAAACATTATCAATGGTCGTTCCGCTTGCTTTAGGAATTATCTTTTTAATCCTTTATTTTCAATTCCGTTCAGTAGCTACTTCTTTGATGGTCTTTACAGGAATTGCTGTCGCATTTGCTGGAGGGTTTATTATGATATGGCTCTATGGACAAGATTGGTTTTTAAATTTTAGCTTTTTTGGTGAAAACCTACGAGAGTTATTTCAGATGCATACAATTAATTTAAGTGTTGCTGTTTGGGTTGGTTTTATTGCCTTGTTTGGAATTGCAACAGATGACGGTGTGGTGATGGCAACTTATTTAACACAAACGTTTGAAAGAAATAAACCTGCAAACAAAAAAGACATTAGAGCCTCTATTGTTGAAGCAGGAGAGAAAAGGATTCGACCTTGTTTAATGACAACAGCAACGACCATATTGGCACTATTACCAGTTCTCACATCAACAGGGAGAGGTAGCGATATTATGATTCCTATGGCGATTCCTAGTTTTGGAGGAATGCTGATTGCCTTGATTACATTATTTGTTGTACCAGTATTATTTAGCTGGAGAGCAGAAGTTCAACTTAAAAGAATAGCAAAATGAAACGCAAACAATTTTATATAAAAACGTCGTTATTTCTTATTTCTTGTTTCTTGAGTTTAGTTACAAATGCACAACAGTTAGATTTATTAATAGAAGAGGCGTTAAAGAGCAACCCCGAAATTCAAATATTTGAGTTGAAGTATAAAATAGCTTCGGAAAAAATTAATGAGGTGAATACCTTACCAGATACCAAGTTTGGTGTCGGTTTTTTTGTTAGTGAACCAGAGACACGAACAGGAGCTCAAAGATTCAAAGTTTCTGTCAATCAAATGTTACCCTCATTTGGAGCTATTACTGCGAGACAAAACTATGTAAGCTCAATCGCTGATACAAAATATGTAGATATAACTATCGCAAAGCGAAAATTGATTGTTTCTGTATCGCAATCGTATTATAGGCTCTATGAATTGAAAGTAAAACAAGATATTTTGAATCAGAATATCGCATTGTTAAAGACGTATGAAATTATGGCGTTAAAATCTGTAGAAGTTGATAAAGCATCGGTTGTAGATGTGTTGAGGTTGCAAATGAGGCAAAATGATTTAGAACAGTTAAAACAAGTTTTAGCTAGATATTTTGTAGCAGAACAAACGCAGCTTAATAAGTTGTTAAATAGAGCAAAAGATATTAAAGTCGCAACAGTAAGTAATCTACTACTTCCAAAAGAAGAAGTAGAAATAAATATTGAACGTCTTAACATACATCCTGAGTTAATGAAGTATGAAAAACTATTTCAATCTGTGGAACAATCTGAATTGTTAAATCAAAAAGAGCGTAAACCTATGATTGGGTTTGGTTTAGATTATATCGCCGTTTCAGAACGTCCTAACATGAGTTTTGGGGACAATGGAAAAGATATTATCATGCCCATGGTGAGCCTCTCAATTCCAATTTTCAATAAAAAATACAATTCTAAAACAAAACAGAATAAGTTACTACAAGAGGAAATAACGTTTCAGAAACAAGGCCGATTGAATCGATTAGAAACACTTTTAGACAAAGCCGTAAACCAAAGAATAGCATCGAGAATTAGCTATGATACACAAGTTAAAAACTTACAACAAGCAAAAAATGCTGAAAACATTTTAATTAAGAGTTATGAAACAGGAACAATTGATTTTAAAGATGTGTTAGACATTCAAGAATTGCAATTAAAGTTTCAAATAAATCAAATAGAGTCTATTAAAAATTATTATATCCAATCAACGATTATTAATTATTTAACAAACTAAAATTCAATTATTATATTAATATAAATCAAAGAAAATGAAGGTAGTGAAAACAATTTTAGGAGTATTAGTATTAGGATTAATGCTAACAACAGTATCATGTAAAGATGCTAAAAAAGACCATAACAATAATGATGGACATCATAATGAATCTTCTAAAAAGGAAATTCGAACAATTGAAGCCAATGTTCAAAAAAATGAAGGAACCACACCAATTATTGAAGCTTATATTCAAATTAAAAATGGTTTGGTAGCAGACAATAAGAATAATGCAGCAAAAGGAGCTACTGCAATGCTAACGGCTTTTTCAAAATTTGATATGGCAAAATTATCGAATGAAACGCATAAAGACTATATGGAAATATATGAAAGTGCAAAAGAACAAGCAGAGCATATAGTTAAAAGCCCAATAGCACACCAAAGAGAACATTTTGAGGCTTTGAGTACAGACATCAACGATTTAGTTGTTCTACTTGGTACAGAAAAAACGTTGTATCAAGATTTTTGTCCTATGGCAAATAACAATAAAGGAGCATATTGGTTAAGTGAAGTTAAGGAGATTAAGAATCCATATTATGGTGCAAGTACGTTAAAGTGTGGTAGTATGAAAAAACAAATTAATTAAATGAAAATTTTTAAAATCATTGCACGGGTTCTATTGGTTGCATTTGTGGGAATACAATTTATTCCCACAATTCGTAATCAAAGTAAAACTGTACCTAAAACTGAGTTTATGATGATATATAATATTCCAAATAATATCAAAAAAAAATTACAGGGACCATGTTATGATTGTTATAGTAATAATACAGCGTACCCTTGGTATAATAAAATACAGCCCGTGGCTTGGTTTTTAGAAAATCATATAAAAGATGGAAAAAAAGAATTGAATTTTAACGAGTGGGGAGATTATTCAAATAGGAGAAAGAAAAGTAAATTAAAATCAATTATTAGTCAAATTAAAGGTGATAAAATGCCATTATGGTCTTATACTTTAATTCACGGAGATGCAAAACTATCTGAAAAAGAGAAGAAAGAAATTATTGAACTTATCACACAAATTAGAGATAGTATCTAATAAATTAAAAACAAACCCAAATGAAACTTGTAAAATCACTTTTTATAATTACGACAATTACAGTATTACTTATAAGCTGTAAAGAGCAACAGAAGGAAGTAGTAACAAATAAGACAGAAGTAGTTGATTTATCTCAAGATAAAGAAAAAGTACTGTTTGTAATGAAAGCGTACAAAGATGCAATACAAAATTTGACAACTGAAGGTACTTTTGAGCTCTTTACTCAAGACGCCACAGTTTTTGAACAAGGTAAAGATGAAGGGACTTACGATGATTATATCAATCATCATTTAGGGCCAGAATTAGGTCATTTTAAAAGCTTTACATTCTCAAACTATAAGATTGATGCGACTGTGAATTTACCGTATGCTTACACAACTGAAAATTACTTATATACTATTGTTTTAAAGGGAGATAAAGCGAAAGGTATTAAAGAGCGTACTATTGAGAGTAAAGGAGTTGCTACTTCTGTTTTAGAAAAAATAGAAGATGAGTGGAAAATCATTCATTCACACACTTCATTTAAAAAAATAAAACAGTAATCAATGAATCAAATAGAATCTATTAATTATTTAACAAACTAAGGATGCGAATTTTAATGAATCTTTTGATAGTGTTTTTAATGGTTTCTTGTACACACGAAGGAAAGCATCAAGTAAATGTATCTTACGCAGGAGCTTTAAAAAATATGATGTCTGGTGATATTTCAAAAAAGATAAAGATTGATACCATCACCAATAAAACAAATTTGTATGCACTGGGTGCGTATCAAGATTTAGAAGGAGAAATTCAAATATTTAATGGAGTTGCTTTGAATAGTAAAGTGATCAATAATCAACTTATGTTGAATGACTCTTTGAATGTAGCTGCTTCATTATTGGTTTATGCAAATATTCCTGATTGGTCAGAAAGTGTATCCGTTTCTTTTGCATCTAAATCAGCCTTAGAAAGTCTTATTATAGATACCGCAATCAAATCTGGGTTGGATATTGAAAAACCGATTCCTTTTTTGTTAGAAGGAGATTCTTTTCAAATTGATTGGCATGTGATTGATTGGGATAAAGATGATACCATACATACACATAAAAAACATCAAAAATCTGGGTTAAATGGAACTGTAAATAATAGAAATGCAAGCGTATTGGGGTTTTACTCCAATAAACATAAAGCTATTTTTACACATCATAGCACAACCATACATATGCACTTTAAAACGGAAGACAACCTTTTAGCAGGACATGTAGATGGGATTGCAATCAAAGGAAATGTAACCTTGAAATTACCAAAAAAATGAAACACACATATATAATAAATGGAATGACTTGTGGAGGATGTAAATCCTCGGTTGAAAAATATTTAAGTGCAATAGAAAATGTTACGGAAGTATCTGTAAACCTTGATGAAGGTGTAGCTGACATTACGATGACACACCATATAGCGACAGCAGTATTTCAAAATTCTTTACCAGAAAAGTATACTCTGAGTGAGAAAAAAAAATCAATTGAACCTATAGTAACTGATCCCTCTCATTTTGAAATAGAACAGGAAAAAAGTAAGTTGCAACAGTTAAAACCCTTGTTACTTATTCTTTTTTATATTTCTACAGCGTCTGTTCTTATGAATTACAAAGAATGGAATGTAGGAGAAGCCATGTTAGATTTTATGGGACTGTTTTACATTGTATTTAGCTTTTTTAAACTACTAGATTTAAAAGGCTTTCCAGACTCTTTTCGGATGTATGACCCTTTAGCGAAGAGGCTCCCTATTTATAGTTGGGTGTATCCATTCATTGAAACTACTTTAGGGGTAATGTTCTTATTGAGAATAGAAGTAGATATCGCTTTAATTGGTACACTTATTATATTAGGAATTACCACCATTGGTGTAACAAAAACACTACTAGATAAGAAATCTATTCGGTGTGCTTGTTTGGGAACTGCTTTAAAGCTTCCTATGACAGAAGCAACATTTATTGAGAATGCGATCATGATTGTGATGGCAATAGTAATGCTAACCAATATTATTTAAAAATAGAAAAGATGAAAAATTTAATACAGATAGTGATCATAGTTGCATTTCTTTTTAGCTGTAAAAGCGAAAGTAAAAAAGAAGTTAAAGATGGACATCAACACCCAAAAGTTGAAAAGAAGGAAACTTCAAAGAAAAAAGTGTTAAGCCCTCATACCTATGCTATGTCTATGGTAGGAGATGCACATGTTCATATAGATTATTCATCTCCTGGAGTAAGAGGAAGAATTATTTTTGGAGGTTTATTGGCATACGATCAAGTGTGGCAAGCTGGAGCACACAAAGCAACTTGGTTAGACACGACTAAAGATTTAATAGTTGCTGGTAAAGAGCTTAAAGCGGGGAAGTATGGAATTTTCATGATTCCATCAAAAGGAGAATGGACAATTATTTTTAATACAAATTGGGATCAACATGGGAAAGATGATTATGATGAAAAAGAGGATGTACTACGATTTAAAGTGACTCCGAAAATTTCAGATGAGATTCAAGAGCATTTAGAATACAAAGTATCAAAAACCAATAAAACTTCTGGTTCTATTCGTATGAGTTGGGAAAAAATATCAATTGAATTCCTTTTTAATGTAAACTAAAATGGTACAAAGAAAGACAGCATTAAAAATTAGAAAAACACATCGTTATTTAGGACTCTTTTTAGGAATTCAATTTCTATTTTGGACGATCAGCGGATTGTATTTCAGTTGGACAGATATAGATGACATTCATGGAGATCAGTATAAGAATTTAGAATATCAACCGATGGCTTTTGATAATATGATCAATCCTTCAGATATTGATATTCAAGCTGGAATTAGAACATTAGAAATACGAGATATTGACAAACAACCCTATTATTTGATTAACAGCAAAGAGTTGTATAATGCTTTATCAGGAGAGAAGAAAGATGGAATAACCAAAGACGAAGCCCTTTATGTCGCCAAAAATTATATGAAGGGTGGTTTAGAGGTTACGTCCATTGATAAAATTATTGAGGCAGGGAAGCACCATGAATATCGTAAGAAATTATTACCCGCTTATGTTATTTCCTATAAAACAGATGATAATTTAAAAGCCTACGTTTCTGTGATTGATGGAAAGTTTCAAACAGTTCGCCATCAGAGCTGGCGTTGGTTCGATTTTTTATGGATGGCTCACACTATGGATTACGATGGGAGAGATAATTTTAATACACTGGTGTTAAGAGCATTTTCTTTATTAGGATTGATTACGGTTCTTAGTGGTTTTTTATTGTGGTATACATCTTCCCCTTCAGTTAGAAAATTAGTAAAACGAATAAAAAAATAGAGAAATGAAAAAATATCTTATATATAGTGGAGTACTTATCATAGGTTTATTCTTTGGATGGTTGTTATTTGGGAACTCTACTGAAAAAACTCCTCATAATCACGATGAAGTTAGTAAAACCAACGAAATGTGGACTTGCTCTATGCATCCACAAATACTACTACCCGAAGCAGGAGATTGCCCTATTTGTGGTATGGATTTAATTCCTGCTGAATCAAGTGCAGATGGACTTTCTGCGGATCAGTTCAAACTGACTAAAAATGCAATCGCTTTAGCAAACATTCAAACCACTAAGATTGGAGGAAGTGTTGTGAATGATAAAATCGGTATAAAATTGTCTGGTAAAATCGTAGAAAATGAAGAAAATAATACAATTCAAATAAGCTATTTCTCTGGAAGAATAGAACACTTGAATGTGAGTTTCACTGGTGAAAAAGTTGAAAAAGGACAATTGTTAGCTACAATATATTCGCCAGAGTTATTGAATGCTCAACAAGAATTACTAACAGCATATTCTTTGAAAGAATCTCAACCAGCATTGTACAAAGCTGTTCGCAACAAACTGAAGTTATGGAAACTTTCAGAAGAACAAATCAATTCGATTGAAGCTTCAGGAAAAGTAAAAGAGAATTTCCCAATATATGCCACAGTTTCAGGAACTGTTTCAGAAAAATTAGTAGAACAAGGAGCTTCAATTAAGAAAGGGCAACCTTTGTTAAGGATTGCAAACCTAAATACAGTTTGGGCTAATTTTGATGTCTATGAAAATCAAATTGAATTATTTAAAGTAGGTCAGCGTATTTCCATTAGAACAACTAGTTTTCCTACGAAAGAATTCAAAACAAGGGTTTCTTTTATAGATCCTACTTTAGATACAAAAACCAGAACAGTTACATTAAGGGGTGTTTTAAATAATAGAACTCGTGAATTAAAACCGGGAATGTTTATCGAGGGTAGCATAAACAGCATTTCTTCTGAGATAACAGATAACGTAAGTATTCCAGCTTCGGCTGTTCTTTGGACAGGGAAACGTTCTATAGTGTATATTAAGCCCAACCCTAATGAGTCTGTTTTTGAAATGAGAGAAGTATTACTTGGAAATAAAGTAGGTGAAAATTATCAAGTAGCGCAAGGTTTAACTGTAGGAGATGAAATTGTTACCAATGGTGCTTTTACGGTAGATGCAGCAGCACAATTACAAGGTAAAAAATCGATGATGAACAAAGAGGGAGGTAAAACAATGACCGGTCATGAAGGTCATATGGAGATGAACACCAATGCTACTAAGAATACTACAACACATGAGATGGATACTAAAAGATTGAAAGTAGATTCAAGATTTCAATCACAATTAAAAAAAGTATTTGACGAATATATAATCTTAAAAAATGCGCTGATAAAAGATGATGTAAAAATTTCAATTAGTGCTTCTTCCAAGATGCTGAAAAATTTAGCCTCTATTGATATGAAGTTGGTAAAAGGAGATGCACATAATTCTTGGATGCTATTATCTGGACAATTAAAACAACAGACAAGGTCTTTAAACTCAACAACGGATATTAAGAAACAAAGAAATCATTTTAAGCCTCTCTCAGCAAGCTTAATTATGGCCGTTGAAAAGTTTGGAATCAATCAACAAGTGTATCGTCAATTTTGCCCTATGGCAGATGGAAATAAAGGAGGCTCTTGGTTGAGCCTTGAAGACAAAGTATTAAATCCATATTATGGTGATGCGATGTTAACCTGTGGAGAAATAACAAAAACAATTAAATAACAATTAAATTTTTAACATGAAAAAAGTAATTTTAAGTTTAGTAGTGATTGCTGCAATGAGTTTTACAAGCTGTAAAAGTGATGCTAAGAAGGATGATAAAAATCCTGAAAAAATAGAAGTAAAAAAAGAAATAGCCTATGCAGACGCGAGTTTTGGAGTACGAGGGAATTGTGGAATGTGTAAGAATACTATTGAAACTTCTGTAAAAGGAATTGAAGGCGTAGCAAATGCTGATTGGGATCGATTAAGAAAGAAGATAGATGTATCTTTTGATGGTTCAAAAACAAACCTTGATGCGATACACAAGGCTATTGCTAATTCTGGATATGATACAGACAAAATTGCAGGAAACGAAGACGCTTATAAAGGTTTACCAGGATGCTGTAAATATGATCATAGTATGGAAATGAGCTTAAAAGGTGAGGTAAAAGAAGATAAAGGAGGGCATTAGAGTATAAAATAGTTAAGGTAAAATAGAAAAAGCAGCTTTTAAAAGCTGCTTTTCTTTTTGTAGCGAAAACGGGATTTGAACCCGTGACCTCAGGGTTATGAATCCTGCGCTCTAACCAACTGAGCTACCCTGGCCCGATATCAAGTCGCCCCGCGACTCCATCGGGCCAATGGCCATCAGAGCCGTCAAAGCACATCTATTTTATCAGAGTTTACCC
>JAESUF010000350.1 GCA_016763215.1 Flavobacteriaceae bacterium | reverse complement strand
TGATATGGACTTTAAAGTTACGGGAACTTCAGAAGGAATTACTGCTTGTCAGATGGATATTAAAATTAAGGGATTACCATATGAAATTTTAGTAAATGCACTTAAACAAGCTCGTGAAGGTCGTTTACATATTTTAGGTAAAATAACTGAAACGATTGCTTCTGCAAACGAAGAGGTTAAGGCTCATGCTCCTAAAATGATTAATAGAAGAATTCCTAATGAATTAATTGGTGCATTTATTGGACCAGGTGGTAAACATATTCAAGAATTACAGAAAGAAACTGAAACTACGATTGTAATTACAGAAGACGCTGTTACTGAAGAGGGTATCATTGAAATTTTAGGAACAATACCTGAAGGAATTGAAGCAGTTATAGCTCGAATAGAATCTATGATGTTTAAACCTGAAAAAGGTTCTGTATACGAAGTAAAAGTAATCAAGATATTAGATTTTGGTGCTGTTGTTGAATATGTTGAGGCTCCTGGAAATGAAGTTTTATTACACGTAAGCGAATTGGCTTGGGAACGTACAAACAACGTTTCTGATGTTGTGAAAATGGGTGATGTTTTAGATGTAAAATATTTCGGTTTAGATCCTAGAACTAGAAAAGAAAAAGTTTCTAGAAAAGCGATCTTACCAAAACCAGAAGGCTTTGTAGAAAGACCTCCAAGAGAAAGCAACGGAAGAGACAACCGTGGGCGTGATAACAGAGGTAGTAGAGACAATCGTGGACGTGATAATCGCAGAGATGATCGCACACCTAGAACTGAAAAGAAAGAAGATTAATATAAATTCTTTAATAACTTTTAAAAGCGTCAAATTTATTTTGACGCTTTTTTTTATTTTCTTTGTAGTCCCAAAATGAAAATTCAAAGAATTACATATCTCTCTCTTGGTTCAAACCAAGGAGACAAGTTTAAAAACTTGCAGAACGCTATTCACGCAATTGCCGAGAAGGTTGGGGCTGTTAAGAAAATTGCTTCTGTGTACAAAACAAGCTCTTGGGGCTTTGAAGGAGGTGATTTCTACAATACCTGCATTCAGGTTTCTACCTACCTACAACCCGAAGTTTTAATGCATAGATTGCTGGAAATTGAAAATGATTTAGGTCGTGTTAGAAAAGATTCTGAAGGGTATTCTGATCGGACTATAGACCTAGACATCTTACTTTTTGATGATGAGATTATCTTTTCAAAGATCCTAAAAATACCTCACCCTAGAATGCTAGAACGCAAATTTGTTCTAGTTCCTTTGGTTGAAATCGCAAAGAACACAATTCACCCTGTAGAGAAAAAACAACTACACGTTTGTTTGAAAAACGCTGTAGACAACAATGATATTGAAAGAGTTGAAGAATCATTAATCAGACCAGTTCCTTTATCAGAAAAATACAATTACATTGCTATCGAAGGAAATATTGGCGCCGGGAAAACATCTCTAGCCAATATGATGAATGATGAATTCAATGCTAAAATTGTCTTAGAACGATTTGCTGACAATCCTTTTTTACCAAAATTTTATGAAGACCAGGAACGATTTGCATTCCCTTTAGAAATGAGTTTTTTGGCAGACAGGTATCAGCAATTGAGCGATGATTTAGCGCAATTTGACTTATTTAAAAACTTTATTGTTTCTGATTATTATATCTTTAAATCTCTAATTTTCGCTCAGGTTACCTTGCAAAAAGAAGAGTATGCGTTGTATCGAAAAATGTTCGATATTATGTATAAAGAAATTACAAAACCAGATCTGTACATTTATTTGTATCAAAACACAGATCGTTTGTTAGAAAACATTAAGAAAAGAGGAAGAGATTACGAACAAAATATTGAAGCGTCATATCTTCAGAAAATTCATGATGGCTATGTTAATTTCATCAATACTGAACAGAGTTTAAATACGTTGATTGTTGATGTTTCAGAATTGGATTTTGTCAATAAAAAAGAGGACTATAAACAGATCATTAAAAAAATCAATTTAAGTTAATCTTTTTTTATACTTTTGGTGTCACTAAAAATTCCCCCCACATAAGATTATAATACGTACATATTATGAGGAGGGATATATTATTAGGTTTATTTTTTGTTTTTGTGCACATCAACTTATCAGCACAATTCACAACCGATCAATACACATATCAGAAAACCATCAATTTAAAGAACAGTAATTCTTGGGCTATCGGTGGTGGTTTCAGTAATTTCATCATGCATGGTGATTTAAGATCTATTGGAACTGGAAACCTTGGAAATTTTTGGAACTTTGGAGGCTACCTATATGTAGACAAAATGTTTAACCCTCTTTTAGGGTTAGAATTCAAAGTTAATTACAATAAGATTTCTGGTGGAGCTCAATATTTCTCTGACGTCTATGATGTTTTGTATGTAGACAATACTCAAATTACAAACAATCTCTATTTTGAAGGTAGAGCCTATGGTGCAGAATTGAATTTAATTTTCAGTTTCTCTAACCTATATGCACAAGTATCAAACAAATGGCATGTCTCTGGATATTTCGGAATGGGGTACCATCAATACGACTCCCAGTTGCTTCAAAAGAACACTGACGGCACCAATACATTGTTGATTGACTTTGGCACCAATCCTGCTAGAAGTAGTGTTAAAGAAGCTAGTTCAATATACTTGTCTGCTCAATTGGGGATTAAATACCGTATTAATAAAAGAGTAGATATTGAAGTGAGACCTTCGTGGTACTTTAATTACGAAGATCATTTAGATGCCACTATTTCTAACAAGCAAGATTGGGAGACCTTCTTTGTAACTCATGTTGGAGTTGCTATCAAATTAGGAAAAGAAAAAATATTTACAATTTGGGGAGAAGATGAAGTAAAGGATTCAATTGGCAATACAATACCATTTCAGATCATAGATACCGATAATGACGGTGTGATGGATCAGCTAGATAAAGAACCAAACACTCCTAAAGGTGTAATGGTTTATGCCAATGGAGTTTCTATCGATAGTGATGGTGATAAAATTCCTGACTACAAGGATGAATGTCGATTTGAAAAAGGCCCTGAAAACAATAATGGATGCCCTATTACAGGTGATCGTGATAAAGACGGTGTTCCAGACAGAAAAGATAAATGTATTGATGAAAAAGGTCTAGAACGCTATCAAGGGTGCCCGGATAAAGAGTCTTTAAGGATTACAGAAATTGTTACTGTTTTAAATTATTCTAAAAACATCTATTTTGAAACGGATAGTAAAGAGATAAAAAGCGCGAATTACTATACAATGTTAGATGAAGTAGCAAGTATCATGTTAAAAAATACGAATGTTTCATTTAGTGTTTCTGGATATACAGACAATGATGGTCCTGTTGACTACAACCTAAAGCTTTCAGAAAACAGAGCAAATGAAGCGAGATTATACCTGATTGCTAGAGGTGTTGAATCTGATAGAATATCGGCCAAAGGATATGGAGAAGTGAATCCAAGGTATGATAATACAACTAAACAAGGGAAACAACTTAATAGACGGGTAGAAATAAAATCTGTTGGCCCTTATGAACGAAAAACGAAAGTAATTAGAGAAATAAAGAACTAAAAAAAAGCCTGCTAATTAGCAGGCTTTTTTTTAATGAACGAAAGTTGCTTGCATTTCAATTTCAATATCTACAGATAAATAGTAGGCAACATCAGACTCTCCTACAAAAGAAACCTCAAGTGATGTTTTCTCTAAAAAACGCTCAGCAATGCTCATTAATATTTCAGGGTCAGAAAAACTAATTCGCACATTACTATTATTAAAACCTCCCAGTAGAATCTCATCCAAATATAATTTCCCATTGGAAATCGAACCTTCATAATTTGCAAACTCACAATCAATCTTAATAATATCTATGCTAGTTAACCGCTGAATATATCTTCCATAAGATTCTATAGACATTAAGTCTAAATCGGTGTAACTATAAATACTTGAGTTTACATTTTCGGACATACCATCTACTGTTAAATTCTTATTCAATTGATTATTGATAAAGAAAGCAGCGGTATCTTCCTGGTAAGAACAGGAAAAAATAAGGGACAAGATCCCTATAACACAAAGTGCTTTAATTGATTTCATCTGGGGGATTTAAGGGTTAAAATCAGTTAAATATAATAAAAAAACCTCAGAATCAATATTTTATATTCTGTTTTTTTTAGAATTACTTCTTTTTCAGTTCTAAC
>JAESUF010000349.1 GCA_016763215.1 Flavobacteriaceae bacterium | reverse complement strand
CCACAATAATGTCTTGCCCTTGTGCTATTCCTTGTTTTTGAGTATTTATATTGGCACCACCATACACTCCTAAAACTCTCACATTTATATATGTGGAAAGTTTTTCTATCTCATCAACTACTTGTAGCACTAATTCTCGTGTTGGCACCAATACTAAAACTCGAGGTGTATCTTGCGTTGAATATTTCAATTCGCGAAGAATTGGAAGCATGTAAGCAAAGGTTTTTCCTGTACCTGTTTGTGCAATTCCCACCACATCTTTCCCTGAACGAACTACAGAAAATGACTGTTCTTGAATAGGTGTTGGATGCGTAAAACCCATCTCCTCAATACTGTTTCTGAGTTGATTGGATAAATCTAAATCGTCAAAGGTGGTCATTGCCAAAAAATTTTGACAAAGGTAGGCTTTCTAATCTTTAAACCGAATAAAACGAGCGTTGTTAAAATAATAGCCAGGCACTTCAATATAGGTATTAAGCCCTAGCTTATACCATGGATTCATTTTGGAATCATTGGGGTTCTTAAGCATGTGTACACTCTGCGCAGGGGTATTTCCTTGTGCTAGAATAAAACGTTTTTCTCCTGTTGTATTTTTTATTTCATCAACAATCATCACTATGTGACCTGGTGTTCCGGGGTAGACTAACATATCTCCTACTTTTAAGTTTTGAGAAGAATTTACCTTTGGCAATTCATTATAAAGAGACAAGGTTCCTGAATACATATAAATTAAATTCAAGTACCGATAGAAATTTGTTTTTGTCGCATCTCTAACTGCTGTTTTATGAAACGTAACATTGCTTCCTTTTACTTTTGGTCGGTATCCTTCTGCATATTTTTTCCAAGAACAATAATGCCCGCTTGTAAACTCGAACCCTATTTTGGAATGCAGATTTCTCTTCCATAAATATTCAGACCGCAACCGAATTAAAGCATCTGCACATTGTTGCAATCCGTTTTTAGGGACTGAAAGGTCTAAGATTCCAACATGCCCTGATTGATAGAAATATTCGGAAGAATCATAATTGATCACCTTAGTTCCAAAAGGTTTTAGTGGGTAATTTTGAATAAAATCTTGAAAAGTTCCTTTGGTATGTTGTACTCTTTCAAAACCTTCAGGAAGTTTAATGCGTGTCTTGACAGTAACTCCTTCTTTGTTAATTAAATTAGGTTGAACAAAAACGGTTTTGATGGCTGTGATAGCTGGGCCCGCTTTCTTGATTTGAGAAACAGCAACGATGACGATAAGAATCGCGACAAGGATGAGTGAGTATTTTCTTTTTCATAAATAGAAAACGAAAAAGATGGTGAAAAAGTATTTAACCTGTCATTTCGAAATGAGAATTTTTACTTCGATTAAGAAATCTATTCTTGAGATTCCTCGTCGCTCTACTCTGTCGGAATAACAGAAAGAATCTCCTTAAGTATTGATTTATACAGATCAAAATCCTTCAAATTATGATGCGTTCCTGTTGGAATAGGAACAAATTCCTTTTGTTGCGATTTCACCAATTGAAACAATTCTTTTGATTGCTCAAAAGAAGTTGTCGCATCATCATCGCCATGAAAGAAGGTAATCGCTGATGTTACTTTCGGAATATCTATATCTGTTCGAAATTTGTACTTGACTAAAAAGGTTGGTGACAATGTAAAATAATACTGTGTCGCCCTTTTTAGGTTGTAAAATGGAGCTTCCAATATAACATGTTTCGGATTGTTCTCTGCCGCAACCCTTGTCGCAAAAGTAGTTCCCATAGAGCGACCATATACTACAATTTGATTTTCTGAATACTTTTTCTTCAAATAATCGTATGCCAACAATCCATCTGAGTACATTTTTTCTTCATCAAAACTTCCAGAGCTTTTTCCATAACCACGATAGTCCATAACCAAAACCTCATAATTATAGGCTAACAAATACGGAACAATGGTTCCCCAACGTTGTAAGTTCCCTTTATTTCCATGAAAAAATAGAATCACTCCTTTTGGGGCTTCTAATTTAAAATGCAGTGCATTAATTGTTTTATTGTCTTCAGTAATTAAATTGACTTCTTCAAACGACTGTGGAAATAGATAGACATAATCTTTTGGAATTTTCTTCCCGTTCAAGAAAATGAGTTTTTCTTGAAAAACATAAAAGAGAAATAAGCCTATTCCAAGAAAAATAAGAATTCCTAAGCCAATTTTTTTGATCATTTCTTTTTCTTTTTTGTTCTAACAAAATCGATACTCGTTTTTTCTCGATCGAAGTCAACTACTTTTTTGGAATTTAAAATTTCACTCAAAGCCATGTGATAACTTTCAAAATTGTGCAAATCTTTATGGCCGCCACCAATAATCGGGTATAGCTTAGTCGCATTAGGTTTTAGTTTTGATAAACGCAAACTTGATTTAAATCGGATTACTTTATCATTCGTTCCATGAATAATACTGATCGGACAATCTACATACTTCATCCATTTATAGGTAGGCATTTGGTAACGCATCACCAATCCTAAAGGAATAAAAGGCAAATAACGTTTTACATTTTTAGACATGCTAAAGTACGGGCAGGCCAAGACTAAGGCTCTCGGATTGTTCATGGAGGCAACTTTGGCAGCCAATCCTGTCCCTAAAGAACGTCCGTATACTATAATATGCTCTTCTTTTACTTTCTCTTTCAATCTGTCGTATACATACAAAGCATCGTGTTTCATACTTTCTTGACTCAACTTTCCAGTACTTTTCCCAAAACCACGATAATCGATCATAATAACATCATAACCATGCAAGGTGAAGTCGACTGCAAACTTTCCCCATCCTTTGATACTTTTCGAGTTTCCTTTTAAATAATACACCAATCCTTTGGGGCGTTCTGTTTTAAAATGCAGCCCATTGATAACAGCTCCGTCTTTTAATTCTAAATTATATTCGTCTACTTGCTGATTATCATATTGAAATTGAAAATCTTTGGGTAGTTTCTCTGGATGAAATAAGAATCGTTCTTGAAAGAAGTATAATAAAATACTTACAGTAGTTATAACAATAAGAAGAATGAGTAAATAGGATGTCCAGCCCATGAATTTGGTTTATTGAAACGAATCTAATCATTTTTCCTTCCTGAAACAAATTCAGTATAAATGAAAAAACACATAACTTCAACTAAGTCAATCTTTTGTAACGCCCCTTTTTTATTACCGGAATAGTTTAACGAACCTAACTGACTTGTTATGACAAAACACCTTTTATGTATGTCGTAAAATATGAGCGCTCTGAAATTGAAACTTATTTAAAAACTCACAAGAGACGTAAGTTACAATTAAATTAAAAAACCAGCACAAATGTGCTGGCTCAATGGCTAACAACTCTCCCCCTTTAGAGAGTTTATTAACCAAGATTACAATAGGAAACTTATTTTACTTCTATAAATGTCAAGTGCCTCGCATCAACTTGGGAGGGATTGCTAAACACTTTGACATTTACTCAAAATTGACAATCTTACTTTTTTTAATTTTCCTTTATTTCATAGCAATTTTTTTTCAAGTTTCCTTTTCAATCTGTAGTGCCCTTTTTTCACAAGTATGCTTTTGTTGATAAGAGCAATCCATAAATATTTTGCATTACAATTATAGCACATGTAATTCCTGCATTTAGGAAAGAACCTTAGAAGCAATTTTCTAGGAATTCTCAATCTAGATTCTGATTTACAATTTGGACATACTTTCATTACACAGAGAATTAAAGTGCAATACTATTGTAGTTTTTGAAAGGGCAAAAACTTTAACGGTGACAAAAAGTGACAGCCTTTTTAAAGACTTTGAACGAAGTGCTCTAACTCTATATTATTAGGAACTTTAAGTTTTTTTCGAATTCTATATCGAACAGCTTTTACAGCATCAGTAGATGCATTTCTAATCGAAGCAATTTCTTTTATAGAAAGGTTTAAGCGCAATAAAGAACATACTTCTCGTTCTGTCTTTGTAAGGCTAGGATACAAATCCATTAATTTTGAGCTAAATCCGATATTCACTTCTTCAATTCGCTCCTGTATGGATGACAGTTTATCTTCTGTAGCTATCTGCTGCTGTAACTTCAAAATTAACGATTGAGTATATCGCTGTATATCTTTTGAATCTGTTTCTTTTTTATCTTCTTTGATGTTTTCAGTTAGCTCTCTAACAAATTGCAGACGCATGCTATTATCTGCTATTAGATACTTCAATTCTGATTCCGATACTTTTATTTTCTGATTTAGTAGTTCCTTTTTTAGTTTTGCTTTTTCTAATTTATCTCTAACGATTCTAACTCGTGTAGTGTAATTTCTGTATAATAAATATCCAACAATAGTTCCTACAATCAATGCCAGAATAAACAAAAAAACATATAATTTCACCCTAGATTCACTTTCATTTGAAAAAGTTTCTAACTCTTTCTTCTCTTTTTCAAATTCATATTCTAACTCTAACTTTTGAATTCGTTTTACACTTTCAATATTATAAATAGAATCAGAGTACCTTTTATAATTTACATAGTTTTCATAAGCCTCTTTGTAGTTAGACATTCTCCTATACACAATACTTTTCCTTAAATAAGTTCTTGAAATTCTTTCTTTAAAACCTTCTTGTAAAGCAATATTTAATGAAGAATCTGCATATTTTAATGATTTTGAAAAGTATCCCAAACTAGAATAATCTCTTGAGAGATTGTAATAAGCAACAGAAGCAGACATCTTGTTCCCAACATTTTTGTAATACGCTAGGTTTTCAAGTTTTATTGGTATTGATTTATCATACTTTTTTTGCACAGCATATAAAGTTGATAGATTATTATTTACTCGCCTAACATCTACATTTCTTTTAATCTTCTTAAACAAGCTTTTAGCTTTGTCATAATAAATTAGGGCAGAATCCAGTTTATTTAACTTCCGAAAGGAGACACCTATCATATTATATGAAGCCGCAATCCTAAAAGTGTCTTTCTTTTTTAGATTTATTTTAACGGCTTCTTTAAAATTATGAATCGCTTTTTTATTGTCTTTCTGATACCTATAGATAATCCCAATATTATGAACCAAGTCTGCTAGAATTGAAATATCGCTTTGCAAATCTTCGTGTATCTTTTTAGATTTTAAATAAAAAGAAATAGCTTCATCATAATTACCTTTTCTTCTATCGACAACTCCTAGTTGAAAGTAAATAAGAGCTAAATGTTCGTCTTTGTGTAATTTACACTTTTCAGATAGTTTTTCAGCCTCTAAAAAATAATACTCGGCTTGATTAAATTCCCGCTTAACATCATATCCACCAACAGCCAATAACGCTTTTATTTTTGCTTCAGTACCTGAAGCTTCTTCTACATTTTTTTTGAGACGAATTAATGTAGAATCCAAATCTTGAGAAAAAATGGTTGTGGATGTAAAAACTAAGAATAAAATTTTGAGGACAAATTTCATAAAACAAAACTAAGAATAAAATATTTACTTATTTTCCACAAACGCGGGTATAGCCTTTATATTTATTGGCAAGTGCATTATGTCTGAGGTTTTAAAAATTTTAGTAAAAAAAATAAGGGAGGAAAAGCTAGCAAAAAATGCTAGCTTTAATACTAATCGCATGTCCCCTACGATTGCGATTAACTAACGAATTAACTGTTCAAATAATTATACAGCTCCTCCCTTTTTCATCTTTATTTCTCTATTTTAATGAGCAAAGCCTGTTGGTGGTGATGGAGGACTTTTAGACCCCATTGGAGGACTTGCTGCCTGAGCGCTTTTAGGATGTAAGATTAAGTAGGTGCCTAGTGCTGTTAACGCAGCATACTTACTATAGGTGCCTATTTTTTTTATAGCTTCTTTACGTGTGATTTCCTGTCTCTTAATCTCACTCTCTTTTTCCATCCGTTTTCTCATTAATCATTTATAGATTTTTAGTTGTGGTCTATTAAGGAATAAACCGATCCAACTAACCCATAATCAAAATTAATTATTCGTCTATTCACAGTAATGAAATACTGGGTGACAATAAGTGGCAGTAATGAAAAGGACAGTGATAAAAGGTGTCAAGATATTCTAGTCTTACTTTCTAGAGCAATAAAAAAGCCAGCACTAAGTGCTGGCTTTTTTTAATTTTATTTTTATGAAGTCT
>JAESUF010000348.1 GCA_016763215.1 Flavobacteriaceae bacterium | reverse complement strand
TAGGCGTTTTGATTTTAGTTTTTGCTTTCACTTTAACTACACAAGCGCAAAAGAAACGTAAGAGAATGATGCCTAAAGAAAAACTTACTGTTGAGCAGCAAGCAACTTTAGCTGTTAAAAAAATGGCACTTCATTTAGATTTAACAACGGCACAACAACGCAAGTTGAAACCTTTTATAACAAAACAGGTTAAAGAAAGAAGAGCACAGCATGAAAAAATGATGAAAGCTCGAAAGGCAAAGAAAAAAATGGCAACTGAAAAGCGTTATGAGAAAGCAAATAAAATGCTTGACAAAAAATTAGCTTTTCAAAAAGAAATGAAATCTATCTTAACTGCTGAACAATATGAAAAATTCAAGAAAACAAGTATGAGCAGAAGAAAGGGAATGAAGAAACGCATTGCCATGAAAAAGAAGATAATGAAGAAGAAAAAAATGTTAAAAGAAAAAAAACATAAGGATCACGATAATGATCATTAATATTTTGAGTTGATTAGTAAAAGGCTCGGTTTTGGTTGACCGGGCTTTTTTTATTCTTTAAACCAACTAGAATACTCCACATAATTGTCTGCAATTCGATTGATTTCTCCTGAGATTAATTCCTTGGAGATATCCTTTACCTTTCTTGCTGGAACTCCGGCATAAATACTTCCACTTTCTACTCGAGTATTTTTAGTAACTACGGCTCCTGCAGCAATAATAGAATTGCTTTCTATCACGCAATCGTCCATAATAATACTTCCCATTCCAATAAGTACATTATCGTGAATTGTACAACCATGTACAATGGCATTATGACCAATAGAAACATTGTTTCCGATCGTTGTAGGTGATTTTTGATAGGTAGCATGAATCACAGCTCCATCTTGGATGTTTACCTTGTTCCCTATATGAATATAGTGTACATCACCACGAATAACAGCATTGTACCAAACACTACACTGCTTTCCAATAATAACTTCTCCAACAATGGTTGCGTTTTCTGCGATGTAACAATCTTTTGATATTTGGGGATAGTTCCCTCTAACGGCTTTGATGATTTTCATAATGATTTCATTAAAATTGTCAGTTCGAGCAAATTTACTCGAACAGACAATATTATTTAAAATAAGATAAAAATGCGCCTTTTTTTGAAGAAGAAACTAAAATTTCTTTTCCATTAGAAACCACAACACTGCCTCCTTTACCCTTTTTGTATTTCACTACAGCATTGACATTCACCAAATACGATTTATGAATTCGAGCAAAATCATATCCAGAAAGTGTTTCTTCAAAATATTTTAAAGTTTTACTGACCAGTTTTTTAGAATTGGCTAAATGAATTTCTGTATAATTATCATCGGCCTTGCAAAACACAATATCATTAACATCTAAAACTTCAAACCCGTCTTGCTGTGGGATGGTAATTTTTCCTGAAATAGTAGAGACTTTTGGCGACAATACTTTGTTCTGCAGGTCATTTTCTTTTTCTTTAATTTCAGTTACGTGATTCACGGCTTTAATTAATTCATCAATAGAAATTGGCTTTAACAAATAATAGGAAGCATGGTTATTTAATGCATCAATCGCATAGTGGTCATAGGCCGTTACAAATACTGTTTCAAACCTTCTATCCTCTACTTTTTCTAAAAGATCAAAGGCGTTACCAAAAGGCATTTCTACATCTAGAAAAACCAAATCTAATTCGTGTTTCTCTATTAGAGAATAGGCATCATTAATATTACTTGCTTCTCCCAGCAATTCAACATTTGGGCAATATTTGTGAATATAATTTCGAAGTATTTCTCTACTTACTACTTCGTCTTCTACAAGAATGGCTTTAATTTTCATAGTTGGTTTTTAGTTTTATGCTCTTTTTAAAATCAGTGCTACTTTTGTTCCTGTACCATCTTCAAAAAAGATCTGAGACTTCAACATCTACTCTACCTTGGTACATATTATTTAGAATTGCAATTCTGTTTTGAATGGTATTCATTCCTTTTGATTTTCGCTTCAATTGATTCTTGGTCTTCAACTCCTTCGATCTTTTTCTTCCGACCCCATCATCTTGAATTACCACAGAAATAGATTCATCATTTATCTTATTGATTACAATCCCTAGATTTCCCTTTTCTTCTTTATACCGCAATCCATGCCAAATTGCATTTTCTATATAGGGTTGCAATAACATAGGAGGAATCGAAAATTCTTCCAATCGTATCGATTCATCTACCGAAATGGTATAATCAAATTTGTCTTTAAACCGATTGTGTTCTAATTTCACATACAATTCTAACAACTCAATTTCTTTAGTGAATGGAATAAAATCTTCGTCCGAATTCTCCAATACCGAACGCATTAAAACAGAGAATTCAGATAGGTATCGGTTCGCATTTCGTTCATCGTTTACCGCAATAAAACTGTTCACAGAATTCAAAGCATTGAAGATAAAATGCGGATTCATTTGTGAGCGCATGGATTTTAATGCCAATAAATTATTCGCAGTTTTTTGCTGCTTGTTACTTCTAAACAATAGATAAGTGAAAATAATCATGGCTAAAATCCCAGCTCCCAACGAATAAATAATTAATTGTTGATTTTTATTTTTTTCTTGAATAAGTTGTTGCTCTTTAATTGCAAGACTCACTTTACTGTTGTTTAAGTCTTTGTTTTTTTCTAAACTGGATTCTATTTTCATAGTCTATAAACCCTTTCGATAAACGTTTAGCTTGGGCAATTTCTTGACTCTTCCGAATGTATAAGGTATCTACCAATGCTACATAATCTTTATAGGTTTTAAACGCTTTGTCATACTCTCCAACATTGTCATAAACTTCAGACAATTTTCTTGTGGCATCTTTTTTGACAGAAAAATCATTTTCTTTCTCTGCATCTTCAATACTTTTCTTTAAAAAAGGAATGGCTTCTTTATAATCTTCCTTTTGAACTAAGGCTCTTCCTATTTTATAATTGATGGATTGAAGATTGATTGATTTATATAGGTTCCCAAATAGTTTTAAATTATTTTCATCAAGATAACCTGAGATACTACCAAGTGAAGCTTTATCATCAGCATCTTGTAATATCAAGAGAGAGTCATTTACCTGTTTTGTTTGCAATAATGTTTGTTTCCGTAAATTAATCTCTTTATCAAACTGTTGGGTTGAATTGTAAAAATTAGCAACTTTTTCTTTTTCTTCCAATGATCTAATTGGACTTTCTTGGGTCGCTAAATTTAGAGAGTTGTCAAACATTGAATTTGCAATAGAAATCTTTCCTTGTGCAGCAGAAACATCCCCTAGCTTTGAATTTAAATCTGTTATTTTAGAAGAAATTTTATTGTCCTCTGCAATTTTTAAGGCTTTATTATAATTGGTCTCGGATTTTGGAAACTCTTTCTTTTCAAGATAGATATCTCCCAAACTTTCATAGGTCAGAATTTTTTCAAACAGGCCTAATTTACTTGTCGTAATAGTTAGTAAAAACCCTTGAGCCACATCAAACTTCTTAGATCGTATTGCAGCCTTTGATGCTTGTAATTTTGTTCTATCATTATTTAGGTACTGTAATGAATTTTTGTAATTAGAAATTGCTAAATCATACTGTTCCCATTCAAAATAAATATCTCCCAATAATCGATAGGTTGCTGAATTTCTTCTGTCTGAATAATCTTCCTTTAGAATGTTCTCAATAAAAGAAAGGCTCTTCCCTACATCTTTACTCTTATAAAATTTAGCAGAGTCCAAATTTCTAAAATAACTTTCTGAGTCTGAATTTCTTTTTCTCCTTTTCGAATCATATTGAAAATATTCTCGGCTAACACTGCTCAGTGGTTTATTGTTAACGATCTCTACAGAGATCGAAATTTTATCAGATTCAATGGTATATGAGGTCGTTTCTTCCCCATCATAAGAAACTACTAATTTGTCTCCAATTCTAGCTTTTACCTGGTAATATTTTTTGATATGACTATACTCAAAGGTCTTACCATTTGCATAAATATAGGCAGTTTTAAAAGGTTCATTTGTTTCTTTATTAATGATTCGAACTTGAATATCAGAGATTGGGTTCTCTTTTTTCTCAACCCTCTTAAACTTTGATTTTCTTCTATTCGTGTTTTTAAATCCGTCTACTTCTATTCGAATGTCTTCTTCAGATTTAATACGATGGTAGACTACTACAAAACCTGGGTTAGAAACCACTAATTCATCTCCAACATACGCTTCTACATAATAATAATTTTTGTTTGCATTGTACCGAAACATCTTTCCATGCACTGACACCTCTGCTGTCTTAATAGATGTATTCGATCCTTTATCAACAACTCGAACTTTGATCCCAATTTTTTTCCTGATTTCTTTATTTTGAGCATACCCAAATTGAATAAACAGAAGTAGAAGCGGTAATATCTTGAAAATTTTAATCATTTTTTTTTACAGTATTCTTGTCTTTTCTTCTAAATAGGTTCCCTATTCTTTGAAAAATATTAGGCTTCTTTTCAACAATGACAACCCCCAATGTAACCTCTCCTAGCATTTCACCTCTTTCTTCCATTATTATTTTTAAAGGTCTTTTTATTGATTTCACATCAATTTCTATAGTTTCATATCCTAAGTAAGAGACTACAAGAGTATCTTTTTTTGTTATTTGCCCTATAAATGTAAGTGAAAAATTTCCTTCAAAATCTGTTTCAACACCTTTAGCTGTTTCTTTTAAGAATATTGAGACTCCTGGCAACGAACCTCCTTTATCTCTAATATTACCTCTGATCGTAATAGTATCTTTTTCTACTTTCTTTTTAGAAATAATTATTTTTTTTTCTAATTGAACTTTTTCTATTCCATAAACCTTCCCTTGTGCGTATAAAGAGTCGGTACTTCCAAGCATAGCAACAAGAGCTATAGAAGCTGCTACTTTAGAAATTGCAACGCTATCCCCTTCTCCAATTTCTTTGTTTAATTGTTTCTTTTTGAATCGTCCACATAGATTGTTATTTCCTTCAATTTCATTTATTAACTGTTGCTCAGTCATTTTTGTAAAATCTATTACTTCTTTTTTACAACTAGTACAAAACACACCCTTTTCTGTAGGTGTCATTTTGTTCCAATCTTCATGACAAGGTTTTGGAATTTTAATCTCATATTTCATACTATCAATTTTTTATTGAGTAAACATACAGACAAAAACTCAACAAAAAAAACGCTAACATGCTATCAACACTGGGTATTGACCTAAAAAATCAAGGTTACTAAATGAACAGACTCGTTTACTCATCAAAATGACCTGTTTACTCATTCTAGGTTTTTTTTAAAAAAAGTTGGCATTAATATTGACTTATCAAATACAGAAAAAATCAAGTAACAACCCAAACTTTTCAATATTCACTAAAAAACAAAATTATGAAAACACGAATGTTAAAAGTAATCACACTTCTTTTCCTAGGGTTCACAGTAGCTTCTTATGCTACCGACCCTATAAAAGACAAAAAGAAAAAACAAACAATTAAAGTCGCCCTATTATTAGACACTAGTAATAGTATGGACGGTTTAATCAATCAAGCGAAATCTCAATTATGGGATATTGTCAATGAGTTATCCTATGCGAAGTATGGAATTCAGAAGCCTGATTTAAAAATTGCATTGTACGAGTATGGGAATTCAGGATTAGAGTCAGCCGATGGTTTTATTAGACAGGTATTATCCTTTAGTAGTGATTTAGACGAGATCTCTGAAAAATTATTTTCTTTGACTACCAATGGAGGAAGCGAATATTGTGGACAGGTAATCAGTTCTTCTTTAAAAGGATTGAAATGGGGAACTAATAAAAATGATTTACGTCTCCTATTTATAGCCGGAAATGAACCTTTCACTCAGGGGGAAATTGATTATAAAGAAGCTATTGCAGACGCAAAAGAAAGAGACATTTTTATCAACACTATTTTCTGTGGAGATTACAATCAAGGAATCTCAGGGATGTGGCAAGATGGAGCAAAATTAGGAGGTGGAGATTATATGACCATCAACCATACTAAAAAGATCGTACATATTGTAACTCCATATGATAGTCAAATTATTATCCTAAACAAAAAGCTAAACAAGACCTATATCTATTTTGGACGAAGTGGTTATTTGAAATTTACGAACCAATCGGTTCAAGACGATAAAGCTGAAGAGTTGGATGAAGTGGTTATTGTTAAAAGAGCAGTTAGCAAAAGTAGTCGATTGTACAATAATTCTGGATGGGATTTGGTAGACAGATCTGAAAAGGAAACGATCGATTATGCGAAGGTTGATCGTAAAAAACTCCCAAAAAGTTTACAGAATTTATCTGATAATGAATTAAAAAAATATGTTGAAACTCAGAAAAAGAAGCGTTCAGAAATAAAAATAAAAATTAATGAGTTGAACAAAAAACGAAGAGCTTACGTAGCTAAAAAACAACAACAATCCATGAAAAAGAATGAGTTAGAAAGTGTTATGATCAAAGCCATTAAAAAACAGGCTATGAAAAAGAATTATTCCTGGTAAAAGGATAATGGAAGTTAGCTTAGTTGATAAATTCGCGGAGATATGCTATGAGTCTTCGCGGATTTTTATTGTATTTGCAGCTTCTGACCAATAGATAAGTTATTATCTTTTAATCCATTAAGTTTTTTAAGTTTTGCAACTGTAACTTTAAACTTTACAGAAATAGAATACAAAGTATCTCCTTTCTTTACTTGGTAGGTTTTAAAGGAATTTTTCTTCTTAGTAACAATAGGGTTTTTAGATCTCTTTTCCTTCTTAGTAGCTCTCTTTCCTCTTTTTAAGTCTTTTTTGGTGAACTTATCAAACTCATAGAGTTTATAATTTTGAATAATCTTAATCAACTTTTTAGGATACTTTCTATCTGTTGCATAGCCCGCTTTTTTTAGCCCTTTTGCCCACCCTTTATAATCTGTTTTCCGAAGTTTAAAAAGGTTTTCATACCTCCTTCTACCACTTAAAAATTTAGAATGATCTTTGTACGAAGTTTCTACATACTTGTATTTACGAAAGCACTCTCCTTTTTCATCGTCATCGTGATAAACACGTTCTCCTTTCCATCCTTTATGGCATTTAATTCCGAAGTGATTGTTTGATTTTGATGCCAACCCACTTCTACCATTTCCAGATTCTAAAATCCCTTGCGCCAATGTAATACTTGCAGGAATCTTATACTGATGCATTTCAAGTACGGCTAATGGGGCATACTTTCTAATGTATTGAAGCGTGTGCTTGTTAAGTGATTTGTCATCGCGCTCCAACTTTCTAACATGTTGAACCTGCTTTACAGAAGGAAACTTTTTAGGTTTGGATTCTGAAATCGTAACTTTTTTTGTCTTTTTTGTTGTTACTCTTCTACTAGAACTACAACTTGCCAAAAACAAAACCCCGACTAGCAATAAAATTACTCTGAATCTCATGAATCTATTTTTTAATCTTCTTGTCTCTTTTGTAATCTTTGGTTAAACCCTTCTATCCCTTGTAAACCTCCTGTGTGTATGGCTAAAATTTTGCTCCCTGGAAGGAATCGATCTTTTCGAACCATATCTAAAATTCCGTACATCATTTTTCCTGTATAAATAGGGTCTAAAGGAATCTCAGTCACTTTTTTAAACTGATTAATAAACTCAATTAATTCCTTGGTATACTTCCCATACCCATTAAAATGATATGATAATATTAATTCCCAATTCTTCTGATTTCTTACAAATGGCTTTATTTCTTCTTTTAAAAAATCGCCTTTCAATGCTGGAAATCCTACTATTTTTTGATGAGGTTGAGCACTGTTAATGATTCCAGAAATTGTACCTCCTGTACCCACACAAGAACAAATATAATCAAACTGCTGGTCTTCAGTTGTTAAAATTTCCTCACAACCTTTCACGGCCAATTCATTGGTTCCTCCTTCAGGAGTTAAATAAAAATCACCGTAGTTCTCTTGAAGGTTTTTTAGAAATTCAGCACCCATTTTATTTCGATACTGTTCACGAGAAACAAAATCGAAACGCATCCCATGGTCATGAGCTCTCTTTAATGTTGAGTTTGTGGCTAAGGTTTTAGAGATATCTACCCCTAATTCATCGCCTCTAATAATTCCTATGGTCTTAAAACCTGCAACTTTTCCAGCAGCTGCAGTTGCTAATATATGATTGGAAAAAGCTCCGCCAAATGTTAGAATTGTAGATTTTTGTTGGCGTCTTGCTTCTTGAAAATTGTACTTAAGCTTTCGAAACTTATTCCCAGAAACTTCTGAATGGATGGTGTCTTCTCTTTTTATAAAGAGTTGAATATTCTTTTCTTGTAATTCTGGTAAGAATATTTGTTGGTTTTTTATTTGAAAATATTTAAACATTCCTATTTGTCATTCCCGTAAAACGAGAATCTATTTTTTATACCAACTGAATCCCCATTCCTACCTACCACAGGCTGGTTCACGAGAATAACAAGTTGCGTTAAGAAAAACTGGTTACCTTTTCTTCAACCTTTTCCCATTCCTCCATTAAGGAGTCTACTTTTGCCTTTTTAGCTTTATAATTCTCAAAGAAACCAGGTCTAGCTGATACTTCATCATAATTCTCAGCTAATTCTATATCAGTTTTAGAAAT
>JAESUF010000032.1 GCA_016763215.1 Flavobacteriaceae bacterium | reverse complement strand
GTGGGCCGAAGCAAATGCTTCGGCTTTTTTTATATACTTTTTTAGAATACTACCACCTTATAACAACGCTTCCCCAAGTAAAACCACTACCAAAAGCAGCCAATACAACCAAGTCTCCGTCATTAATCTTTCCTTTCTCCCAAGCCTCTGTTAAAGCAATAATTACAGAAGCAGCAGTTGTATTTCCATACTTCATAATATTATTATACACTTGATCATCATTCAATTGAAATTTACGTTGTACAAATTGAGCAATCCGTAAATTTGCTTGATGTGGAATTAACATATCTATATCTTCCTTCTCTAATCCGTTTGCTTGCAAGCCCTCTATAATAGCTTCAGAATAACGAACTACAGCGTGTTTAAACACAAATTGCCCATTCATATACGGAAAATATGATTCATCATCAGGATTGTTTTCAGCTAATATTTCCGGAACCCAACGTCCGGTCGACGGTCCTTCTAGCATTAGTTCTCGAGCATATTTTCCTTCAGAATGTAAATGAGAAGATAAAATCCCTTTCCCATCTTCTTCAGACCTTGACAATACTGCAGCTCCTGCCCCATCTCCAAAAATAACAGTTACGTTTCTACCTCTAGTAGAACGTTCTAAACCTCCACTATGATTTTCAGAACCGATGACTAAAATATTTTTATACATCCCTGTTTTAATAAATTGATCGGCTACTGATAGTGAGTAAATGAATCCAGAACATTGGTTACGTACATCTAAAGCTCCTATTGTGGGCATATCTAACATGTCTTGAACCCGAACTCCTCCTCCAGGAAAATACATATCTGGACTTAACGTAGCAAATACAATAAAGTCGATATCATCTTTTGTTAGTCCAGCCCTTTCAATTGCTATTTTAGAAGCTTTTACGGCCATAGTAGAAGTATTCTCACCTGTAGCAGGGTCTATCCATCTACGCTCTTTAATCCCTGTTCTTTCCTCAATCCATTCATCGCTGGTCTCCATCCATTCTTTTAAGTCATTGTTTGTCACCACATTTTCGGGCACAAAATAACCTAATCCAGTAATTTTAGAGTTGTACATATATAAGTTGAATTTGTTTGTTTGTTATTGCTAAAGATAGCAAAATACACATAATATCATATTATTACAAATGGCTTTATTATTGGGTCATAATTATTCATAAAAAAGCTACCTTTAAAGTTCAAAAAACACTTTTTATTAATTCACTGCTACATTATTCATGCCATCTTGTCACAATAATTTGTTTGGTATTTTTTTTGACTAGTCTATAAGCAGACAATAATTATAACAAACTATAAAATTATGAGCAAGGGAAATATTGATGTATCGGTAGAAAATATCTTTCCATTAATTAAAAAATTTTTATATTCTGATCATGAGATATTTTTAAGAGAGCTTATCTCTAATGGAACAGATGCAACTTCTAAATTAAAACACTTGATTTCTATCGGTGAAGTTGAAACTGAATTAGGTGATGCCAAAATCGAAGTAAGTATTGACAAAGACAATAAAACACTTACAATTAAAGATCAAGGGTTAGGGATGACAGCTAATGAAGTTCAAAAATACATCAACCAAATAGCCTTCTCTGGAGCAGAAGAGTTTTTAGACAAATACAAAGACAACGAAGCAGGGATCATTGGTCATTTTGGACTTGGTTTTTACTCTGCTTTTATGGTAGCCGATAAAGTAGAAATTATAACAAAATCTTATAGAGAAGAAAAAGCTGCTCATTGGACCTGTGATGGTTCTCCAGAATACACTCTGGTTGAACATGATAAGTCAGACAGAGGAACAGAAATCATTCTGCACATTGCAGAAGATTCTACTGAATTTTTAGAAGAATCTAAAATTTCAGAATTATTAAACAAATACAATCGTTTTAATCAAGTACCAATTAAGTTTGGAACTGAAGAAATTAACGATCCAGAGTTTACTCCACAAACAACCAAAAACAAAGACGGTAAAGAAACTACAGAAGCACACAAACAAATTACGGTTGATAAAATCATTAACAATACAGATCCTGCTTGGACTAAAAAACCATCGGATTTAAATGGTGAAGATTATACAAATTTCTACAGAGAATTGTATCCTATGCAATTTGAAGAATCGTTATTTCACATTCATTTAAATGTAGATTATCCATTTAACTTAACAGGAATTTTATTCTTCCCTAAACTGAGTCCAAGTATAGACATACAAAAGGATAAAATACAATTGTATCAAAACCAAGTATTTGTAACAGATAATGTAGAGGGAATTGTTCCAGATTTCTTACAAATGCTAAAAGGAGTTATTGATTCTCCTGATATTCCATTAAATGTATCTCGTTCTTATTTACAAGCTGATGGTGCTGTTAAGAAGATTGCAAAATACATCACAAAGAAAGTTGCTGATAAGCTAACTTCATTATTCAAAAACGACCGTGAAGAATTTGAAGCAAAATGGAACGACATCAAAGTAATCATTGAATATGGAATGTTGTCTGAAGACAAGTTCTTTGACAAGGCTAAAAAGTTTGCTTTGTATCCAACTGTCGACAATTCTTTCTTTACGTTTGATGAATTGATAGAAAAAACAAAAGATGCACAGACCGACAAGGATGGAAATCATATCGTTTTATATGCAGCAAACAAAGATGCACAACACAGTTATATTCAAGATGCAAAAGAAAAAGGATATGAAGTATTATTGTTAGACTCTCCTATTATTTCTCACTTGATGCAGAAATTAGAAACTTCTAACGAGAAAGTGAAATTTACTAGAGTTGATGCAGATCACATAGATAACCTGATCAATAAAGATGATACTGTTATTTCAAAATTATCTGATGAAGAAAAGGAAACACTAAAACCAATGATTGAAAGTGCCGTACCGAAAAAAACGTACACTGTTCAATTAGAAGCAATTGATTCTAACGCTTCTCCTTTCTTAATTACTGTTCCAGAATTTATGCGTAGAATGAAAGAAATGAGCGCTTCTGGAGGCGGTGGAATGATGGGAATGGGTAGTTTACCAGAAATGTACAATTTGGTTGTTAATACCAATCACGAATTGGTAAGAGAAATCTTAAATACCAAAACAGATAAAAAACGTGATCGCTTAATTGGACAAGCTTTTGACTTAGCTAAATTATCTCAAAACCTATTGCATGGTGAAGACTTAACCAACTTCATTAAACGTAGTTACGAGTTAATTAAATAATACATCTATTGTCATTTCGAGGAATATAATGGCATGGATATCACAATAATAAAACCTCTTTGTCTTTTACAAAGAGGTTTTATTATTCTGTAGGAAAGCATTACCAAAATTGATTATTTGAAATAAAAAGGTTGAAGAATTATATAAAATATCTGATTTCCCTCTTCATTGTTTTCGGTTTAACCGTTAATGAGTGCGCGATATATTCTCAGACAACCTCAATTAAATATTATCAATTTTCAAGTGTAGCCTTAAAAAACACCTTAAGTAAAGAGAACTCTAAATTGTACGTATACAATCAACGGGTTTTATCAAAAAACAAACCGGTTACTTTCCCTCTTAATTATCTCAAATTAGGAGATGCTTACAACAAACAAATTCAACTTATTTTAAAATTACAAACCAAGATTTATCAAAAGATAGTTCCAATTAAAAAGTTCCACACTTTTTTAAGCAAAAGAACCGAATCAGAAAATTTTCTTTCAATTATATACATAACCTAGAACTAAATCATTGTTCTAAACACCACAAACAGGTGCGTGAAATGATAAAAATGTATACTCATTTATCATTATTAAAATGTATAATCAAAAAAAGAAAACCCGTTTGGAGAAATCTAAACAACCAATAGTATGGATCAAAAGAAAAATTCTTTTAATCATTACTGCATTCATGTTAGGAATGTCAAACTCACTAAATGATGATGACCAACTAATTAATAGAAAAAAACACTATACAGAACAACATAAAAAAGACTGATTTCAAGTATTAACTTGATTACTGTCAAAAGAAGTAAGGTCGTTTCGTAATAACATAGTACAAAACCTCATAGTAAAACTAAGGAGGTTTTTTTGTAACCTATTTTTTTAAAAACCTGTCTCACTCAAATATATTAAGACATCCAAAATGACATTATCAATACAAAAAAGTTTCACTCTATTTATTTTCCTTGCCTTTATTTCCTTAGGGTATTCACAAAATAACGAAGCTAAAATCGACCAATTATTAAATGAGAAATTTAAAGCTACAACCACTGGAGCGGCTGTAATTATTACAAAAAAAGGGAACACCATCTATAGAAAAGCTTTCGGTTTATCTAATTTAGAATTGAATACTAAAATGATTCCTGAAAATGTTTTTGAAATTGGCTCAATGACAAAACAATTTACAGCTATCTCAATTTTGATGCTGGTCGAACAGCAAAAAATCAGCTTAACTGATGAAATCACCAAGTTTATTCCAGGCTACCCTACACACGGACAAAAAATTACAGTTCATCATTTATTGAATCACACATCAGGAATTAAAAACTACACAAGTATCCGAAGGTTATTTAAGGTAGCAAGAAATGACATGAAGCCTCTTGAATTAATTAACTTTTTCAAAAACGAACCTATCGATTTTAACCCAGGTGAAAAATATAAATACAACAACTCTGCTTATATTATTCTAGGATATATTATTGAGAAAATTTCAGGCGATACTTATGAGGAGTTTATCTCTAAGCATATTTTTCAAAAGATAAACATGACGAACTCAAGATATGCAAGTCATTCAAAAATCATAAAAAATAGAGCTTACGGTTATAGTAATAGAGGACAACATCAAAATGCGATGTACATTAGTTTTACACTTCCGTATGCTGGTGGATCATTAATGTCTACAATCGATGATTTAAGCAAGTGGCAAAATTCACTAAACAGTTACAAACTGATAAAAAAAGAGACTCTCGACAAAGCATTTACAAATTATACATTAAACAACGGTAAAAGTATTGATTACGGTTATGGATGGAATGTAAAAAAAATAGGGAATACTCCTTCATTAGAGCATGGTGGGAGTATTTTCGGTTATAAATCTATGGGAGTTTATATTCCAAGTAAAGATGTCTATGTTGTAATTTTAACCAATTGTGATTGTATTTCACCAACAAAATTAACAAGAGAAATTACCGCATTAGTTATTGGCGAAAACCTAGAATAGAAACTGCATGATGTTAACCTTAGAACCTTTTCACCACTGTAAAGAGGTTGCTTTTTTACAAAAATACTGTAACTAATCACCTAATCAGTCGTCAAGTAGATAAATTCCGATCAACTTTAACCAAACAAAACCGATGAAAACAAAAAAATACTCAAGGGCAATTCTCATTTTTACTTGCCTTTTTCTACTCGTTAATAGTATAACAGCACAAAATTTAAAATCGAATGTAGATGCCATAATAGCTCAAGACTATCTCAAAGACGCGCCAGGAATTTCAATTTTGATTGCGAAAAATGGAAAAACTATTTATACAAACGCTACCGGACTAGCAAACATGGAATTAGAAGTTCCCTTAAGCTCAAATAGCGTATTTGAAATTGGATCTATTACAAAGCAATTTACTTCTATTTCAATTTTAATGTTAGAAGAGCAAGGTAAACTTAGCATTACTGATAACATCACAAAATACATTCCAGATTACCCTACCCATGGTAAAACCATTACAATTCATCACCTTTTAAATCATACTTCAGGTATCAAAAGTTATACAGCGATGCAAAGCTTTGTATCTCAAGCAAGAAAAGACATGACACCTACTGAACTTATTGATGTATTTAAAGATGAGCCTATGGATTTTGATCCAGGAGAAAAATTTCGATATAATAATTCTGGATACATTCTTTTGGGCCACATTATAGAAGTAATAACAAAAAACAGTTATGCTGATTTTATTGAGAAAAATATTTTCGAACCCGTTGGAATGACCTCTTCTTATTATGGAAGCATGAAAAAAATCATTCCAAATAGGGCTAGTGGGTATTCAAAAAGAAACAACAATATTGTGAATGCCGATTATTTAAGCTTAACGCTTCCGTATGCTGCAGGCTCTATTATGTCTACTGTAGGTGATTTATTAAAATGGCAAAACGCACTGAATGCCAATCAATTGATAAAACGCTCTTCGTTAGAAAAAGCCATTCATGGGTCTACTTTAAATAATGGCGAAAAAATCAACTATGGATATGGATTAATTGCTAGTAATTTAAATGGTTCTCAAACTATTGAACATTCAGGAGGTATTTTTGGCTACAGTACCAATGGAATTTATCTCCCAAAAGAAGATGTATATGTTATTGGATTAACCAATTGCGACTGTTCAAATGCTAAACAGATTGTAAGCAAAGTAGCTGCGACAGTTATAGGAAAGCCATTTTACAACAAGAAAGATGCGATTACATTAAATGAAACTCAATTAAAAAAATGGGTAGGATCTTATCAGTTTGATGAAAATGTAATTCGTTTCGTTACTATAAAAGATGGAAAAATTTACAGTCAACGTGAAGGAAGTGATAAATTAGAAATTCACCCAATGTCTGAAAGTACATTCATGTTTGATGGAAGTACCACCTCTTATAAATTCGCAATGAAAAATGGCAAGAAAGAGGCAACTATGACAACTAATGGCAAAAAAACTATAGGAAAAGAAATAAACAAAGGGGCACCTGCTGAAAAGAAAGAAATCACATTATCAGGTGAAATTTTACAACAATATGTAGGAACGTATGAATTAGCACCAACTTTTTCAATTAAGATAAGTGTTAGAGAAAGTAGAATCTTTGGTGTTGCTACAGGGCAACCTGAAGTAGAACTCTTCCCACATTCTAAGAATGCTTTTTTCTTAAAGGTTGTGAAAGCTGAAATTATCTTTGATAGAAACGAGCTAGGAAAAGTAACTCAATTAACATTGCATCAAAACGGTCAAAAAATGCCTGGAAAAAAAGTAGAGTAATCTCTAAAATACATTCTAATGACAACCTCTTTGTGAAAACAGAGAGGTTTTTTATTTCAACTAGATTTTTAACTCTTAATAATAAATCAGGTATAACTACGGTTAAACCCCTCACTCTCATGTTATAAATTTATGGCACTAAATTAAATGTCATGAAGTCAATAATATTACTACTTTTAATTCTATTATCTGTTAATGTATCATCTCAAGAGCATCGTCCCGAGATACATAATAAACATTTTCTCTATGGCTATCCTTATGGGACTCCAAAAACAAACGACTTAATTATTAGAGACATTTATGCTTTATCAAATAACGATGACACCAAATTTGCAGATTGGTTAGCTTATAAGTTAACAACTAAAGAAGTAGTAGGTGGTACGAGTATAAGTAGAAGATGGAAAAAAGATCCATGGTTAGATAAGAATGAAACTTTAGAACCTAGACCAGATGATTATAAAGACGCTAACAAAGTACTAAAAACCGATAGAGGTCATCAGGCTCCTTTAGCCTCATTTAAAAACTCAGCAGATGCTTTCGAGACAAATTACTTAAGTAACATTACACCTCAAAAAGCAGATCTAAATCAAGGTGCGTGGGTTCGTTTAGAAACTAGCGTGAGAAATTTAGTTAAAAAAGGAAATGAAGTTTATGTGATGACTGGACCTCTTTATGAAAGAGAAATGCCTCCGCTACCAAAAGCTAATAAAGCACACAAAGTACCTAGTGGATATTGGAAAATAGTTTGCACAGAAAGCGATGGAGTCATTAACGTTTCAGCCTTTATTTTTGAACAAGAAACTCCTCGTCGGGATAAAGTTCTTGACCATTTAGTAACCATAGATGAAGTAGAAAAACGCTCAAAATTAGATTTCTTTTGGTTATTAGAAGATGAAAAAGAAAATGATTTGGAAAAAAATAAAAATGTAGAATTTGCTACTAAGCATTTTTAAAGAATAGCTGGCCTATTTCCTTAAATGATTAGGTATTCATCTTTTTCTTACCTTAGAGCCAACTAACTAAACATTATGTTTTTTCTCATTCCAAAAGTAGGCTGGAAGCATTGAGTGATGGAGTATTTGCCTTTGCTGCCACTATAATGGTTGTAGGTATTGGCGCTTCTGCTGAATTTATATCCTTAAAAAAGGAACTCCTAACTTTATTCCTTTGCCGCAAGTTTTTTTATTATGATGGCTTTGTGGAAACTTCATTATAATTTTTTTAGGCGCACAAATTATATAGACAATTGGATTATTGCTTTTAATATGATTTTTTTGTTTACAGTGCTTTTTTATATTTTCCCAGTAAAATCGACGCTAGATAGCATACTCAAACAATCGAAAATGACTACGGCTGAACTTTCGCAACTTTTTCAATTGTATAGTATCGGATTCTCTTTGATGTTTTTGAGTTTTTTATTAATGTATTATAGGGCTTATAAGAAGGATATTGAAATAAAAAATCCTTACAAGTTGTTATTTTATACTCGGCATTTCCTCATTTTTGTTTTGTAGGAATTAGCTCTACCATTATAGCAAAATTTCAAATTGGTATCCATTAAGGGAT
>JAESUF010000031.1 GCA_016763215.1 Flavobacteriaceae bacterium | reverse complement strand
TTGATTCTATACCTAACCAATTTTACACTTTTGCTGCTAAACATATTGAAAATAGTCAAGGTAGATTTATTAATATTACACACGAGATTAACCCAAACTCCAATGCTTATAATGGTGATGTAATAGTGCTTATAGATGGGTATTGTTTTTCAGCAAGTAGTAGTTTTGCAAGTTTTTTGTACGATCATAATGATAAAAGTGTATTTATAGGAGAAGAAACAATTGGAGGTTTTAAAGGACATACGGGAGGATATTACACAGAAATTGAATTACCTAATAGTCATTTAAAGATAAAAATTCCTTTAGTGAAATTTACAGAAAATGTATCAAGTTTTTCATGGGGAACGGGTCTGATTCCTCACTATGAAATTGAAAGTCAATTGGAAGATTTGGCAAATGGTAATGATGCTGCTTTAGAATTTGCAACTAAAATTATAGGAAGTAAACTACTAACAATACAAAATAAACGACCTTAAACAGGCGTTTATTCAAATGTTATCTGTAATTAATATTATTACCCTTGTGATATGAAAAAACTACTACCATTACTATTTACATTAATAATCATTGGCTGTTCACCTAAGAAAACAAATATACAAGCCTCAAAAATTGAACAACTATTTCAAGAATTGTATGATGTAAATGATTTCAACGGTAATATTTTGGTTGCACATAATGGAAAGATTATCGTTAACAAGTCCTATGGTCATTTCGATTTTGAAACAAACCAAAAACTGAAACCTGATGATTGCCTTTACCTTGCATCAATTTCGAAACAATTTACTGCATTATTGATACTGCAGTTAGTAGAAGAAGGAAAAGTAAATTTAAATGCATCTTTACTAAACTATTTGCCCAATTATGACAAGAAGATTGGCAAGTCGATCACTATACATGATCTACTATCTCATTCTTCAGGGTTACAAGAGTTCTATGAAGATAGTGAATTCAATAATGGTCCAAAATTCATTGATTCTGTTTCTGAAGTTGAGATGTTTGAAAGATGTCAAAAACCTATACTTTTTGAGGCAGGGACTAGTCAGAAGTATTCTGACACGAACTACTATTTACTTTCATTAATAATAGAAAAGCTAAGAGGCAAGTCATATAATGAAGTTCTTTTTAAGCGAATTTTTGAACCATTACAAATGAACCATTCCGGATATTTCGGAGCTGAAAAAAGACCGATTGCAAAACTGTATACCAGAAATAAGGGTGAATTTATTCCGGCCCCATCCTTTAATCGAGCCATCGGTAAAGGAGGCACGGGTTGTTATTCAAGTACTAAGGATTTATGGAAGTGGTATCAATCTCTCAATACGGACAAACTTTTATCTACAAAATACAGAAATAAACTTTGGGAACTTCATACCAAATATGTGCAAAATGAATACTTTGGATACGGATGGCGGACTCACACCTATGGCTCTGCAGATAAGCGTGATTGGTATAGTGAAAAGGGAGGTGGTCCATCATTTGGAGTTTATAACGTTATTGCTAAAGACTACACTAATAATAATTTCATTGCAATTTTGACAAATACAGGTAGAACGAATAAATCGAATTACGAGATTGTTGAGCAAATATTACAGATAGTAAATGAAGATAAAAACAGGTAATAAAGAACTGAGTTAAAAATTAAATTGTAACACCTACATAAACTATAGTCTTTAGTTTAACTACTAAACGAAAAGTAATGAAATATACAATCTATTATCTATCAATATTAACAGTTTTATTTTTCTCATCTTGTGAGAATAATAAAAAAGAAAAGGAATCAATAAATGGATTATGGAAATCCATTGGATATGGTAAGATTCTAACAATTGAAAAAAACAATTATGCTTTTTACGATATAACAAAAATTTCTTGTTTACCAGCACATCAAGGTAATATCTCCGATTTTGGAAACGGAATTCAACTTTACAATGATACACTTTCAATATCTAAAGGAATAAGTACTTATTCCTACATTAGGATAAATAACCTTCCTGACTTATGTAATCAAAAACTAACTGAATCAAAATTGAAAGACCCAATTTACAATTTTGAAGTAATGTCAAGTACCATTCAAGAACACTTTAATTATTTTAATTTAAATAAAATTAACTGGGACAGTTTATACAATTCACAAAAAAGTAAAATAACACAAAAAACTACAGATGTAGAATTGTACTTGGTATTGGATGAACTGATAAATAAATTAAATGATAATCACGGAGATATTGAACCAACAGATGAAATTTATGAACTAGCTGAAAAATTAAACCCTGAAGTGGAAGAAAATGTGCAACTGAAAGAATACGGTGACTTTCAAATTGCCCAAATGGTTGCTAAAGAATTTCTAGATGAAGATATGACAAAAGACTCCTGGCTAATCAAATGGGGAAAAACAGAAAATAATGTTGGTTATCTGCAAGTAAAAGCAATGTGGCTTTTTGGAGATTTAAACCTTTCTGATTCTTTGGTTAAACAAAATGGCTTTGTGGACACTTATGTAGAAGCATTCAATAAACTGAATGAGAACACTTACATTAAAGCCGAAGTAAAAGGGGTGAGTTTAATAATGGATAAAGTGATGAAAGACCTAAACGACACAGACTTCTTAATTCTTGATGTTAGATTTAATGGTGGAGGTCAAGATGCTGTTGGATTGGAAATTTTGAAACGTTTTAATAATAAAAAGTTCAAGTTGCAACAAAGAGAGCAAAGTATAAAAATGGCCACACCAAGAGAACTCCAATATTTATTGATTATTCAGAGCAACCCTATGAAAAACCAATCTACCTACTAACTTCACAACAATCTGCAAGTGCAACTGATTTTATGACATTGGCATCACTAGAAATGAAAAACATAAAAAGAATAGGTTCACATACAAATGGAGCACTTTCAGATGCACTTGGAAAGAAATTGCCAAATGGTTGGTTTTTTTCTATTTCCAATGAAGAATATTTTGACAATAATGATATATGCTATGAATCCATTGGCATTCCTGTAAATTATGATTTAAACTACCCTAGTGATAGGCAAACATTTTTTAGAAGTGTGGCAAATGATTTGAAAAAAGATAAACAGGATGTATTGAATGCAATTGAAAAATTAAGAACTGAAGAATAAACGCCCTATAACACAGAACTGAGTTGAAAATCAAGTCTTTTCTTTAGTACTTTTATTCTTTACATAAGGAGTTGTAGTGCATTCAAAAAGTTTTAATACATAACAATTTATTCAAAGAAACATGTTCTCTAAAGCATTTTATTAATATTCTATCGAGTTTTGTCAGTTTAAATTATACAACGTTCCTATTACTATTAAGGAAAATCTTAAATTCACAAAATGCTAACAACGGGTCTTATTCTTATTCTTGCCTCTCTTGGTTTGGCACAAGGGCTATTTTTGAGCTTTTATTTATTCACACTTAAAAATGGAAATAGAAAGTCTAATATTTTTTTGGCTCTTTTCTTATTGGGGCTAACTGTTAGAATTGGTAAATCTGTATTAAACCATTATATTCCTTTAGAAAATTGGCAGAATAATATTGGTGTTTCAGGAATTTTGTTTGCCTCACCTTCTTTGTGGTTTTATGGTAGAACACTTCTTAAAAAGAAGATATCATTCTCAGTAAAAGAATACCTTCATTATAGTCCTTTTATTTTCTTTCTTTTTTTAATTCCGTTTGTGCCAAGAAATGGGGATTTTGAATCTTTCTGGAATTATGGTATTGTCGTTTTTCATTTACTTTTATATTTAATTCTATCTTGGTACTATCTATATAAAGGTCGATTAAAAGTATCACAGAACATATTCTATTGGTATCGTAATATCTTAATTGGAGTAACACTTATTTGGGTTCATTATGTAGGAAACTTGTTTGATTTTAAAACATACTATATCAGAGGCCCCATTTTTTATTCTCTCTTAATTTACGCTTTCAGCTATCTTTTTTTAAATCGTCATAAGTTTAATCTTCAGAAATATAATAGCTCTAATTTGGATAAAAAAAGTTCAAAAGATTTATTTCAAAAGATTAAGCAGCTTTTCGAAAATGAACAAGTTTTTCTTGATGATCATCTCACAGTAAACACTGTGTCTGAAAAATTGAATATAAAAGCTCGGGATATTTCACAGGTCATTAATGAAAATACGCAACAAAATTTTTATGACTTTGTAAACCAATATCGTATTGAAAAATCTAAATTATTGTTGAAAGATTCAGAATATAAGAATGAAAAGATAGCCACTATTGCTTACGAATCTGGTTTTGGTAATGTAACTTCTTTTAACGTTGCCTTTAAGAAAAAAACAGGACTCACACCTTCAGTCTATAAAAAGGGATAAAGAAAATTTTTATTTTTCATTAAAGGAAACACGTTCTTTAAAGTATCTCAACAATTTTTTATTGAATATTGTCAACTATAAATTTGTAGTGACCCTCAGTCAAATCACTTAACAATATTCAATACATGAACAGAAAAAAATTCATTTATGGCTCAATTTTAGGCCTTGCAACTGCTGTTGCCGTACCTGCTTTTTTGATTTCAAAATCGCGAAAAGAAAAACCGAATCAACTTAAAAAGGATTCAGGCCAATTCGACGAAAAATTGGTCAAAGATTTTGTAATTGCCGGCCATTCAAAATTAGAATTGGTCAAAGAAATGCTTAATGAGCATCCTAATTTAATTTATACATCTTATGATTGGGGTACTGGTGATTTTGAAAATGCTATTGAAGGTTCAGGACATCTAGGAAATAAAGAAATTGTAACCTATTTAATATCTCAAGGTGCCAGAGCCAATCTTTTTACGCTAACCATGCTAGGAAAAACAGATTTAGTGAAACCAATTTTGGAAGCTTATCCAGAGCTATTATTTGCAAAAGGACCACATGGTCTAACATTATTACATCATGCACAAATTGGTGAATCTTTAGAGTTGGTCGATTACTTTAAAGATAAAGGGCTAACAAAGAGAATGATAAAAATTAAATAGTTTTTAAACCATATTAATAATGAAAAAAATTTTAATACCAATCTTACTCATATGTATTCAATGTTCTTCAGTTTCGGATACTGAGATCACAAAGAAAGAACGTGATTTTGCGATTAATGAATTAAGAAGTTCAAAAGAAAACCTATTAAGTGTAATAAATGGATTAAGTGAGGCACAACTCAATTATAAAAGCAGCGAACTAGAATGGTCTATTGCACAATGTACTGAGCATATTACAATTTTTGAAAATCAGTTATTTGAAATACTTGAGGAGTCATTGGAACTTCCTGCAAGCCCAGAAAGACGCAAAGACTTGAATTTTACGGATAAAGAATTGATGGCATTTGTAATAAATCGTACCGAGAAGCAAAAAACGCAAGAAGATTTGGAGCCAAGTGGAAAGTACGGTAATCATAGCTCAACTGTCGATGAGTTTAAAGAGAAGCGAGAAAAACATATAAATTATATTAAGATTACTAAAGATGATTTAAGAAACCATTTTACAGGTTTTGGATCTATAGATATTTATCAAATTTTTCTCTATACATCTTCGCACACCATTCGTCATATTCAACAAATAAAAGAAATAAAAAACAACGCAAATTTTCCAAATAACTAAATAGTAATCACATGAAAAAAATAACGATTAGTTGTCTTATAATACTTTGTATAATGGCATGTAAAAATAACCAACAAGGAAGGAATAGTGATACCTCAACCCTTACAGAACAGAACTATTCAAATCTAACACCATTGGAGGTTGTAAATAAAAGAATGGATTATTTTAATGAACATAATTATGATGCCTTTATAAAGCTCTATAATAACAATGTAAAAGTTTACACGTACCCAGATAAATTAATGGGAACAGGATCGGATCGACTTGCTTCTATATTTAAATCAGATTTCGAAAATAAATCGGTGGCAGTAAAGGTTGTTAATCAAATGAATAACGGGCCTTATGTTATCAACCATGAGTTAGTTACTAGTGATGGCAAAGAGACTAAATATGTTTCTATTTATAAAGTCGAGAATGGACTTATTACAGATGTAAGTTTTGTGAGGGATTTTTGATAGTAAAAAAAATCCAACCTAGTAAAACTTATTTTCTATTGGTCTTTTTTTGAGTCTGAAAAAGAGACTTAATAAAATACACTGCGACAAAGAGTTGGGTTGAAAATCAATTCTTTGCTTCATTAGTATTAAAAGAATAAGGTCTGATAAAAAATAAGAAATATAAACAGCAAAATATTTATATTTGGCTAAGTAACAACTCGAATACTGCCTACGTTTCATGACTAACTGTGGCATTGCTGAAATTATAAACAATTAATATGGATTTAACTACTTGGATTTCGTTTGTGGGAACTGTTCTTATCATCGGAATTACACCAGGGCCTAGCGTTCTACTTGCTACAGCGAATAGTATGAATCATGGTATAAAGAAAACATGGGGAACCATTTTAGGTGATTTATCAGCAAATACGCTCCAAATCATTTTATCATCTCTTGGGTTAGCAACCATCGTTATTTCTTCAGGAGAAATTTTTAATCTCATAAAATGGATTGGAGTAGCTTACCTAATTTATATGGGAATAATGAAATTTGTCTCTAATCCTAAAGTTGGTCAATTCAATAAAAAAGAGAAAGAAAAGAGCTTTCTTAAACTTTATAGTGAGGGCTTTTTTATGTCTGCATCGAACCCTAAACCCATTGTTTTTTTCGCAGCCCTTTTTCCGCTGTTTATTAACTCAAACTCAGTATTTATACCTCAAGTAGTCATACTTGGAATCACTTATCTTGCAATTGATGGGATTTGCCTATTGTTTTACGTCAATTTTGCTTCTAACTGAGAAAGTACCTTGAAAATCAGAAAAAAATCCATTTGCAAAACAGAATAATTGGCAGCTTATTAATTCTTAGTGGTTTAATGTTATCAACCGTAAAACGTACTACTGATTGAATTAAAACTGATTGATTGTTAGTAACTGAAAATTTGAGCTAAGACTAAATGAGGACTACGGTAACTGACTTATAAGGCTTTGAATAAAGTCCTAAATATTCTTCAAAAGGAATAGATATATTGATTAAAAATAATAATAGCCACACAACAAATTATAAAAACAATCCGGAGCCAGTTGGTTAAGAAGAGGGGGTGATTTTAAATAATGATCTCTAAACCTGAAAATACCGTATATTTAATCTCTAACTATTTGTTATTAAAACCGTTATAACCAACCATTAGCTAATGATAAAATTCTTTCGAAGAATACGTCAGCGATTACTCACAGAAAATAAACTCACTAGATATATAATCTACGCCATCGGAGAAATAGCATTGGTAATGATAGGTATTCTACTCGCATTACAAGTAAATTCATGGAACCAAAGACGCTTAAATACTATTGAAGAAAAAATACTTTTGTCAAATGTTCATGATGAATTTGTGGAAAATAAGAGTTTTTTAAAAGAGGTACTGCAAACTGAAAGTGAAGCCTATAAGGCCAATAAAGACCTAATGAAATTAATAGGAAGTTCAAAAGAAGAACTAAACTTACACAATTTAGATAGCCTTTTTTATGAATCTCTACCTGCTGCACAATTTATATCAACCCAACATTCTATTTCTAACATTATTCAAAATGGGAAACTAAATATTATTAAAGATAACAGGATCATTAAATTAATTTATCAATGGGAAGCTTTAGTAAAAGCTATTAATCAAAGAGAGGCAATTAAAGGCAATTGGTCAGATGAGAGGATTATTCCTTTTCTCGCAAAATATATTTCATTTAAAGAAATGGATAATTATGGAGATTTTGAATGGTCAGGAAGGTCTAAGTTAAAAAAGACTATTATCCATTATTTCAACTTTTAGAGTACGAAAATCTCTTAGATAATTATTTGTATATGCATCAAAAAAGCATAGATAGATACCTCGAAGCAGATAAACTATTAACAAAAATAACAGAGATAACGAAACCATATACTAAATGATGAAGTTCTTCAGAAAAGCACAATACAGCCTTATGGAAATAAAAAAAATGAAAAAACACTATTCAATACTATTTTCGCTTTTAATCGTAGTCCTGTTTTCATGTAAAAACGGTAACAAACATGATTATTCTAAGTACGGTTCTAAAACTATAGAGTTAATCAATATTGTAAACTCAAATCCAGAAATTAAATCCATGCTTTTAGCTTCAATAGAAAAAGCGAAAGAAATAAATCCTGATAAAAAGACGAACCCTGCGCAAAATTTAGAAGAATATTACGAATTCGTTAGTTGGTCAGAAAATGCAATGCCGTGGCAATTTCTTGAAGTAGATTATGCGATTACGTTGTATGATAAAATTGACCAGAGTTTATGCTATTTTTTCTTTATAAATGACCAACCCCTAGATGAACTGGAAGGTAAAGGGTACTTTAATAATTCGCTACAGTACCACGAGCCTTATAAATCATGGCTTACAAGTTTCAATAAAACCTATGGTGATTATATGAATACTGAGAAATCATGGAATTCCGATTATTATCAAATCGCCCCTTCTGATGGCATTTTCGGCCTTCAAAATGATTGGTATGAATCACCTTCAAATTGGAAAACATTCAATCAATTTTTTGGACGACATTTAAAATCACCTAAAAAAAGACCGATTGCTGAACTTGACAATCAGAGAATTGTAGTATCTCCAGCAGATGCCCAGCCTCAAGGAATTTGGGCAATTGATAGTACTTCAAGAATTATTGAAAAAGAAGGAATTGCGATTAAATCTGGAACCTTATATGATATTGAAAACCTCATAGGAGAAAGTAGTGAATATGAAGATTCATTTGTTGACGGAACATTTACGCATTCATTTTTAGATGTTGGTGATTATCATCGCTATCATTTTCCTTTGAGTGGTACAGTTAAAGAAATACGCATTATACAAGGTGAAAGTGTTTCTGGAGGATATACTACGTGGGATGCTAAGAATAAAAGATACAAATTTGATGCCTCCTCAGTAGGATGGCAATCAATTGAAACCAGAGGGTGTGTAATATTAGAGACAGAGGAATATGGATTAGTTGCATTGCTACCAATTGGAATGTGGCCTGTGTCTTCTGTTAATTTTGAAGATAATTTGCATGTAGGTAGTAAGGTTTCAAAAGGAGACATGTTAGGGTATTTTCTATTTGGAGGTTCCGATTTCATTATAATATTTCAAGAGAAAGCACACTTTGTTTTGGATGCACCTATGAAAGAAAAAAAGGATGCATATAAACATCAGTTAATAGGAGAACGATTAGGTTCTCTAGGCAATAATAACAAATAAACGAAACCATAATATCTCAGAATATTAATTGCTAGTGCAAGCGAATTTTTTGAAAATCCTCACTTCGATATTTATCCTGAATTAATTTCAGGAAGCACAATGACTAGGGGTTTTTTACCTCCTATGGATAGACAGGTTCGTTTTTATTTGTTAAATTAGGTGTTCAAACAACATAACTAGTCTTATCCGAGGTTGTTACCATTCAGCATGAAACAATATATCATATACAAGAAATAACAAAATTTATATTTGATTTATTGCAATCAGCCTTTTGTTTTTAAATAAATACTCTTATGAAAAACATTATTTTATTCTTTTTTGGATTATTAGTAATTACAACGGTTTACGCACAAAGAAAAGTAGGTGAAACAAATAGCGATGGACAAACAATTGGATTATGGAAGTTTTATAATGAAGAGAATGAACTCGTAGCACAAGGCAATTATATCAATGGTAAGTATGAAGGTAAATGGAATACATATGCTACGAAAGATGTACTTAGTTTTAGTTCGGAGGGATATTATATTGATGACAAAAAGAAGGAGAATGGAAACGTTATAGAAAGAATGGAGATTTTTTTGCTATAGGAAATTATCAATTTGGGAAACAAAACGGAAAAATGGTTTTTTTACTCTAAAAAAGGTAAAATGACTTCAAAGCAGAACTGGAAAGAAGGATATTTGATTTATGATATTGATTATTATGAAAATGGGAAGCAAAAACAATTAATGGAATATGTTAATAATAATGTATGGCCTAATTCTCTCATAGAAT
>JAESUF010000347.1 GCA_016763215.1 Flavobacteriaceae bacterium | reverse complement strand
CAAACATTTACAGATGGAATTCCTCAATGTCTACTATGTTTTGCTGAAGAGGGACAGTACTGACAGTCGATTTTATTATCTCCTGCATGTATTTTATGTGAAAACTTAATTTCTTGAAATGGTTGATACCCTTGGTCTACTCCTATTTTAAATAGACTTCCAAACAAGAAGTACGCAATCACTAGCAACATAAATATGGTAAAGGCAACATGTAAGAAGGTGTTCTTTTTGATTCCTTCCCAAACTTCGTGCAATGTTCCTAATGTCCCTGGAGTTTTTGGTGCTCCTTTTAACTCGCTAATTGTTTTTAATAAGGCTGCAATAATTAAGAAAGCAACAACGATCATCGATGCTAACAAATACATTAACCATTTGTTTGGAGCTTCCCCAGGCATTCCTGGAATAACCTTCTCACCTTTCTTAATCGGGTCTCCAACAGTTGTATAGTATAAAATATCATCGATATTCTTATCTGTTAACTGAGGGAAAGCAGTCATGTTAGATTGCTTAAACTCTGCATAAATTGCAAGAGCATCTTTGTCGCCAGTAGCTCTTAATGATGCATTGTCTCTAATCCATGCTTTTAACCATTCGTTCTCTCTTCTTTCTTCAACACCGCCTAAAGCTGGTCCGATGAATTTCTTATCCAACTTGTGACAAGAAACACATAAAGACCTGAATAATCCTCTTCCTTCTTTTTGGCGAGCTTCATCAACAGCAACATCTTGTGCCATTGCAGAAAAACTCATGGAAAATAATAATAGGAATGTAAAACTTTTAAGAAGTACTTTGGCTAGTCGATTGTGCAGATCTACACTTTTCATATTTACAAACTATAGTTTAGTATCTTGTTGCTATAAATTCTAACTAAATTGGATGCAAATACCCACCTAATTAGTTGCACAAAAGTAGTACTTATAACTAAATTCTGAAATGCTAATGGAATGTTAAACTCTAATTTATACCTATTCTAAATAAGATGTTTTTTCAATTTATTTCTGTTCAACTCGTTACCTTTGTAAGCGAACCTTTTTTTATGAAAAAATTCATCTTCATTTATTCTTTTTTACTCTTGAGTTTCTTCTCTTATCAAACTTCTTTTTCGCAAGAAAAAAAGACTGATAACGAATTAGTTAACGATCTTATTGCTAAGAAAAAAAAGTTCAACAAAGAGTTCGAGTATGGCTACAGGATTCAATTATACAACGGCTATGAAGTTGAAGCTAAAAAGACCGAGGCTAAGTTCCAAATCGATTTTCCTGAAGTAAAAACATATCTTATTTATAGAGAACCTGAATGGAAAATTCAAGTTGGGTTTTACAAAACAAAACTAGAAGCCGACAGAGCCTTGTTAAAATTTAAGCGAAAGTACAAAAATGCCATCGCTATTCCTTTAGGTAAATAACGTCAAACGCATTAATTTTTTCAACAACACTTCCCTTCCAAAAGTGCCAATCTTATTGTTTTTTTTAAAACTTCTAAATTTCACTTACAAGGATCAAATCTATTTCTAAAAAAAACAAACAACAGTAAATCACTATTTTAAAATAGTCCAAGAACTTAAGAGGCCATTTCTACCTTACATTTTCACTTAACGTTTTAATAAAACTAGATTTTAGATACCTGTAAAAGTTATAGTATATTAGCTTACATATTAACTAACCTTTTATAGAAATGAAAAATTACCTCTCGCGAAGGCAACAATTCATCAGTGTTGTTGCAATGCTCATGGGTTATCTAACCTTTGCACAAGCACCCAATTATTACAATGGAACTGATATTACAAAAACTGGAAATGAGCTTAAAACTCTCCTAGTCACATTAATTACCAACACACATACCACAAACCTTACCTATACACCAGGGGTATGGGAAGCTTTACAGCAAACGGATTTAGATCCTACAAATGCGAACAATGTATTGCTTATCTATGGGTACAATGATACCGATGGTAATTTAGCAACAGATCGTACTCGGTCTAAAAACTCAAATGGAGGAAGTTCAGGAGATTGGAATAGAGAACATACTTATCCAAGATCTCTAGGAAGTCCGAATCTAGGAAGCACAGGACCTGGTTCTGACGCGCATCATTTAAGAGCAAGCGACATAACAGCAAATGCCAACAGAAGCAACTTCCCTTTTGCAGACGCAAACGGAAATGCTAGTGTCATTAATGGAAACACATGGTATCCTGGTGATGAATGGAAGGGCGATGTTGCCCGTATGATGATGTACATGTATTTACGTTACGGAAATCAATGTTTAGCAACTGTTGTTGGGACTGGAACTCAGAACTATCATACAGACATGATGGATCTCTTTTTAGAGTGGAATACCGAAGACCCAGTTTCTCAATACGAACTCAACAGAAATGTATTACTGGAAGGAATTCAAGGAAATAGAAATCCATTTATAGACAATCCTGCTTTGCAACAAGCATTTGGGGAGGACCTCAAGCGGAAGACCTTTTTAATGGTGGGGTAACCGATACAGAAGCACCCACAACACCAACAAACCTAGCCGCTTCAAATACAACGCAAACAGAAACGACATTAACTTGGGATGCTTCTACCGATAATATCGGAGTAATTGCTTACCAAATATTTAATGGTGCTACACAAATAACTTCAGTTTCAGGAACTACTTATACAGTAACTGGGCTAACCGCTAGTACATCATATTCATTTACCGTTACAGCAATTGATGCCGCAAGCAATGCTTCTTCTGCTAGTAATGCCGCTGTGGTGACAACGCTAGATGACATCATAACACCTCCAACGGGTGATTCTATTGTTTTTCAAGGATATGAAGGAACTGCAGCAGACACATGGACGTATACAGTTTCGCCTGTAACTTGTAATGATGGAGGAAATGATGTTTGGGATGTAGTTTCTAATGTAGGTTCTATCAGTGCCGCAAACACAGACACAAACTTTTTTGGAGTAAGAGATCTCGAAGGAAATTGTGGTACCTCTGCTGGTGGAACAATTGCTTTCAATGCCGTTGATATTACTACTTATGAAGATGTAACCCTTTCCTTTGCATTGAATGTTGTTGGATATGATGTCTCTAATGGAGATACCATTAGTTATGAAATATTCCATGATGAAGTATCACAAGGAATCGTGACTATTACCGATGCAAGTCCTTATGACACTAGCGGATGGACAACCATCAACCAAGCGGTCCCTAACACAGTAAGCTCGGTAAGAATGACAATAGCTGTAAAACAAAATGGAGGAAGTGATTATGCCGGGTTTGACGATGTAAAAGTAACGGGAACTTCAATTTCATCCACTTCAACTGTACTCATAAATGAAGTAGATGCAGATACTGCTGGTACAGATACATTAGAGTTTGTAGAATTGTATGATGGTGGAACTGGAAATACTTCTTTAGACGGGTTAGTACTAGTAATAGAGAATAGACAAAGAGTAGTTACATCAGTATCCCCTTCGTAAACCTTAAAAGTACCCCCCGCAGTAGATATATCATATCCCACACCAGCAGTATCTGTATACAGAGTATGTGCCGGATTAGTTAGGTAGCT
>JAESUF010000346.1 GCA_016763215.1 Flavobacteriaceae bacterium | reverse complement strand
TATTCCTCAATCAAACTGTTTCATTATGTGAAACGATGTTTTATAAATTTACAGCTTTTTATTACTTTAGCAAAAAATATCACTCGAAATATCCATGGATACAAACACTAAAAACTTAAATCAATCCATTATTAAAGCTTTCACAGTACTTGATGCTTTTACAAGCAATAAAAAAGAATGGGGTGTACGAGAGTTGGCCAGTAAAACTGGATACAACAAAAGCACAACATATCGTTTGTTAAGCACTTTAGTTTCCTTACATATTGTGTACCAAAATGAGAACGAAAAGTATTGTCTTGGGAGCAAACTTTTTGAACTAGGGAATCGTGTTTCACTTTATCAATCGCTGGCTTCAATTAGCAATAACCCAATCAAAAACATTGCATTAGACATTGAAGAAACGGTTCTTTTAGGAATCTTAAAGGAATCGCAGGTTTTGTACATTAATAAAGCAGACAGTCTGAATGGTTTAAAAATAAGTACTTCTATTGGCTCTTATCAACCTGCATATGCAACCGCAATTGGAAAGCTTCTTGTCGCTTTCTCTTCTTCCGAAGAACAAAAAGCATATTTAAAAAACAGTTATTTTAATTCACTAACAAGCAACACAATAACAGACATAACTAAATTAGCAAGTGAGTTTCAAACGATTAAAAAACAAGGGTACTCCCTAGATTTGGAAGAATCTGAATTAGGATTGATCTGTATTGCCATTCCTGTTTTCAACAAAAAAAGAGAAGTCATCGCTGGCGTAAGTGCATCTGGACCTTCAAGCCGATTTAAAATGGAGAATGTGGAAAAATACATTTCCATCATGCAGAAAGGTGTTTCTGAAATTGAAAAGTCTTTGTAAAATAAAGCGTTAATATAGTACTCGAAACTTTATCGTTCCTTCTACTTTCTTTAATGCTTTGATTACTTTCTTATTGTATTCTTTATCAACATCTGTAATTACATACCCAACTTTTGCATCGGTAGACAAATATTGCCCAGTAATATTCAATTCAAAACCAGCCAATTCCTTATTAATTTTCGCCATCACTCCTGGCACGTTTTCATGAATGTGTAAAAAACGATGTGCATTGTTATGCCTAGGTAATCGTATGTTTGGAAAATTCACAGCATCTACCGTGTTCCCAGAATTTATGTACGCCATAATCTTACCTGGCACAAAATCGGCAATGTCTTTTTGAGCTTCTTCTGTACTCCCACCCACATGCGGAGTTAAAATAACATTATTCAACCCACGTAAAGCGGTTTCATAAGCTCCATTCGCTCTTGGCTCTTTAGGATACACATCTACTGCAGCTCCAGCCAACTTACCTGACTCTAAAGCTTCTTTTAAAGCTTCAATATCCACAACAAACCCACGAGAAAGATTGATCAAATATGCACCATCTTTCATTAAGTCTAATTCTTCTTTCCCAATGAAATTTTTATTCGCTGCATTGTCATCTATATGCAATGTTACCACATCCGAAATTGCTAACAAGTCTTCTAATTTCCCAACTCTTGTTGCATTCCCTAAGGCTAACTTATCTTCTACATCGTAATAAAACACATTCATCCCCAATGCCTCCGCAAGAACTGACAATTGTTTTCCTATATTTCCGTATCCAACAATTCCAAGTTTTTTTCCTCGAACTTCTCGAGATCCTTGTGCCGTTTTATTCCACTTTCCATTATGTAATTCCGTACTACGTTGAAAAACACTTCGCATCAACATAATAATTTCACCAATAGCTAATTCAACCACAGAACGTGTATTGCTATAGGGAGCGTTAAAGACAATAATTCCATTTTCTTTACATGCTTCTAAATCAATTTGCTTGGTTCCTATACAGAAAGCTCCAATACTCATCAATTTTTTAGCTGATTCTATGGCCTTTTTTGTCACTTGTGTTTTAGAACGAATTCCCAACACATGGACTCCTTTTAGTTTTTCAATTAGGTCGTCTTCAGACAGACTGGTAGAGACCGTTTCTACTGTAAATCCATCTCCTGATAATTTTTTAAAGGCATCGGGATGCACATTCTCTAAAAGCAAAATCTTAATCCTATTCTTTGGGTAAGAAATATTCCTAGGGAGTTTATTAACGTATAAAAACTCATCCATGTTTGGAGTTATATGATCTGCATTTTCAATAGTTTTCTTTCTAGAAACGTTTTCTGTATATGCAAAAAACTTATCGGCAACTCCTGCCTCTTTCGTAACATAATCACTATAACCATCTCCTATCACAAGTACTTCACCCTCTAAGTTTAGGTCTTTTAGACATTGAATTTTCCCATTATGAGCAGACAACACATTTTCAGCATCAAACCCTACAATCAGATCATTTTCATCAAACACAAAGGTGTTTGCATACACACGTTCTGCAGGAATGTTATAGTCTTTCACAATTTCATCTATAAACTCTTTAAAACCACAAGAAATAATATAAATATCGTCAGAGAAGTTTTCAAAAAAATCTTTATTACTCTCAACAGAAGGAGAAACTTTTTTCTTCAATTCATCAATCAGAATTGGTAAATCAGACTTTTTGGCATTTAACAATTTAATTCTACGATCCAAGGACTCCGTAAAGGATATCTTACCATCAATTCCTAGATTGGTAATTTCAATAATCTCATTGATTATTTCTTCTTTCTTTGGATTATTCACCAAGGTAATTTCCGCCAAAACATCGAGTGCCTCTACTCTTGTAAGCGTACTATCAAAATCAAATACAAAGTTTTTTTTCGTCTGAATCATGTTCTCTTTTGTAAGGGATAAACTTACAAAACGATGAGGTAAAATCTTCTTTTTCAGGCAACTTTTTACTAAAACGTTTTCACAATTTTAAATCTTTGATGGAATCAAAATTTAAGCAACCTAGGTCACTAAAAAAGAAGCTTTTAATTGTGAAACCCGAAGAGAACCAACCACCAGATAATAGGCAAAGATTCTACCCAAAATGAACTGTAGTATTTTGATTGATTTTCCTTTGCCCTCATCAAGAAAAATAGCAAAACAAAACAAATAACAAAAAAAACATTTCTACTAAGAATTGTATCAGTAATCAAAAATTCAAAAGTCAATGCGAAAAGCAATAAAACAAATCCTAACTTTTTAGTTTGCTGGACTCCTATTTTTTGGGGAAGTGTACTAATATCTTTGAAATCCAATCGCATATCTCTTATTTCAAAAGGTAGAATTAGTACCAATACAAAAAACATTCTTTGCACAAAAATCAAAATCATGTCACTAGTAACTTCATAATTCTCAGATAGCAGTGGAATAACAACAGTAACACCCGACCAAACTCCAGCTACTATAAAAATTTTCAAATAACTGATTCCTCGTAAGCTTTTTTGAAACCCTCCGATAAACGGAACAATGTATAAAACTGTTAACACCCCAAAAGGAGTAAAATATAAAAGTGTATCGAGTGGCAACAACCATCCGTAATAACACAATAAGCAAAAACATATAAAGGAGAAAATTTGAATCAATCGCATGCTTTTTGTCAAACTCATATGATAGAATTTGGCAACACCTGCGTATTTTATAAAGTTATAACCTGTAATTGTTCCGAAAAAAATGAAGTAATCTAGGTTCTCATTATATGGTAAGTTAAAGTAAATTTCAGTGATTCGCACCAAACCATACACCGCCAAAGCCACATGAACACTTGCGTTGATGTAAAAATTAAAAATTAATTTCAGAAAGCTCATTACACAAAAATAAGAATTATTTTATCAACAATATCATGTTAATTAATTCGATAATTTTTCGCTTTTTATAGGTTCTCAAACTATCAAATTTTCATTATTTTTGATACGCAAAATAAACATCATATTCAATGAACACTTATTCATTTCAAAGAAGACATATTGGGCCTAATAAAAATGAGCAAAAGCAAATGCTTGATGCAATTAATGTTAACAGCCTAGATCAGTTAATCAACGAGACAGTACCTGACGATATTCGTTTAGAAGAATCACTGGCTTTGGATGCTCCAATGAGCGAATATGAATACTTAAACCATATCGAGGAAGTTTCTAAGAAGAACAAAGTTTTTAGAAGCTACATCGGATTAGGGTATCATGAAGCAATTGTACCTAGTGTAATCAAAAGAAACATTCTTGAAAACCCAGGTTGGTATACAGCTTATACACCATATCAAGCTGAAATTGCTCAAGGTAGACTGGAAGCTTTATTAAATTACCAAACAATGATTTGTGATTTAACAGGCATGGAATTAGCCAATGCTTCTTTGTTGGATGAATCAACTGCTGCTGCTGAAGCGATGGCTTTGCTGTTTGATATTAGAGAAAGAGCTCAGAAAAAGGCTGGCGTAAACAAATTCTTTGTTTCAGAAGAGATTTTACCTCAAAATTTATCTGTATTACAAACAAGAGCGATTCCTATTGGAATAGAATTGGTTATTGGAAATCATGAGGAGTTCGATTTCTCTGAAGACTACTTTGGCGCTATTGTTCAGTACCCTGGTAAGCTCGGACAGGTTTATGACTATACTGAGTTTGTTGCCAAAGCAAATGCAAATAATATTAAGGTTGCCGTTGCTGCGGATATTTTATCCTTGGTAAAATTAAAAGCACCTGCTGAATTTGGCGCTGATGTTGTTGTTGGAACCACGCAACGTTTCGGAATCCCATTAGGATATGGTGGACCTCATGCAGGCTATTTTGCAACCAAAGAAAAATACAAAAGAAGCATTCCTGGAAGAATCATTGGAGTTACTAAAGATAGAGATGGCGGACGTGCATTGCGTATGGCATTGCAAACCAGAGAGCAACATATTAAGCGTGAAAAAGCAACTTCCAATATTTGTACCGCTCAAGTACTATTAGCTGTAATGGCTGGAATGTACGCTGTGTATCACGGTAAAGATGGAATGCAATACATTGCTGATTCTGTGCATAGGTCTGCAAAAACTTTGTCTGGAATATTAGGAAACTTAGGATTCAAACAACTAAACTCTTCTTATTTCGACACGCTTTTACTAGAAGTAGAATCTGATGTATTACGCCCAGTTGCTGAAGCAAATGAAATCAATTTCAATTATGTCGATGCGAATCATGTTTCTATCTCAATCAATGAAACAGTACAAATCAAAGATATTAAAGCCATTGTAAATTGCTTTAAAGAAGCATTCAATATTGAAGGAGAAACTGAAATTTCAAACGTTGATGCTCTTCCCGAAGGTGTAAAAAGAAATACATCATTCTTAGACAACGAAATATTCAATTCATATCAGTCAGAAACTGAAATGATGCGATACATTAAAAGTTTAGAGCGTAAAGATTTAGCCTTAAACCATTCCATGATTTCTTTAGGTTCTTGTACCATGAAATTAAATGCTGCGTCGGAAATGTTCCCTTTAAGCAGCGCTAATTGGGGGAATATACATCCATTTGTTCCTTTAGATCAAGCACAAGGATACCAAGAAGTTTTAAAGAAGTTAGAAGATCAGTTAAATATCATTACTGGCTTCGCAGGTACTTCACTACAACCAAATTCTGGAGCACAAGGTGAATTTGCTGGTTTAATGACCATAAGAGCTTTTCACCAAAGCAATGGAGACCATCATAGAAATATTTGTTTAATTCCAGCTTCTGCACACGGAACCAATCCTGCTTCTGCTGTCATGGCAGGAATGAAAGTGATTGTAACCAAAACTGCAGACAATGGAAATATTGATGTTGAAGATTTGAGAGCGAAAGCGATTCAGCATAAAGACAATTTAGCGGCATTGATGGTAACCTATCCTTCTACACACGGGGTATACGAGAGCGCTATTAAAGAAATTACACAAATTATTCATGATAATGGCGGACAAGTTTATATGGACGGTGCTAATATGAATGCACAAGTAGGACTTACCAATCCCGCGACCATTGGCGCTGATGTTTGTCACTTGAATTTACATAAAACATTTGCCATCCCTCATGGTGGTGGTGGACCTGGAGTTGGACCAATCTGTGTTGCTCCACAACTGGTTCCTTTTTTACCATCGAACCCTGTAGTTCCTACTGGCGGAGAAAATGCGATTACTGCTATTTCTGCTGCTCCTTGGGGAAGCGCACTGGCTTGTTTAATCTCTTATGGATACATTACCATGCTCGGTGCTGAGGGTGTTACTGATTCAACAAGAATAGCGATCCTAAATGCAAACTATATCAAAGAGCGGTTGAATGGTCATTATGAAACTTTATATACCGGTGAAATGGGAAGAGCAGCACATGAGATGATTATTGATTGTCGTGATTTTAAAGAAAACGGAATTGAAGTTGTAGACATTGCTAAACGCTTGATGGATTATGGATTCCATGCTCCAACAGTTTCTTTCCCAGTAGCAGGAACCATGATGATTGAACCTACTGAATCTGAAAACATTGCTGAACTGGATCGTTTTTGCGATGCCATGATTTCTATTCGTAAAGAGGTTGCTTTCGCCACCAAGGAAAATCCAAATAATGTTTTAAAGAACGCACCACATACTATGGCAATGCTTACTGCTGATGAGTGGGATTTCCCGTATTCTAGACAAGAAGCAGCTTTTCCTTTGGAATATGTTGCTGACAATAAATTTTGGCCTAGTATCCGTAGAGTCGATGAAGCTTATGGAGATAGAAACTTAATCTGTTCTTGTAATCCAATTGAGGATTATATGGAGGTTTAATATAAAACGTTGATTCGTTTATTAAAAAAAACCGCTCAATAAAGAGCGGTTTTTTATACTACTTTTTTAGTGTTGAATAGTACTTTGAGTGCTTAGAAATCCTCCCACTCATCACTGCCACCACCACTACCACTGCGCGCTGAACGAACCGGCGCGGGGCCTGCTGCTACTGCATGCGTTGCGGCCATTGCACCCTGCGTGCCATTGGCTTGTCCTTCAATGGTGAAGTAAGCCATTAAGTTCAACAAGCCTTTCGCTTGTGACGCCATGGCCTCACCCGCTGCTGAGGCTTCTTCAACCAATGCCGCATTTTGCTGGGTCATTTCATCCATTTG
>JAESUF010000030.1 GCA_016763215.1 Flavobacteriaceae bacterium | reverse complement strand
TGGTCGTCCACCAGTAACACCACTTGTCTGATTTGGTTGTTGTAACGAATGTGTTACATCGAGTACAACTGGAGCATATTGTCGCATAGTTGGTATGCCTCTAAAATCTACAATCATATCTTGGTAGCCAAACATTGTGCCTCTATCTGTAATCCAAACCTTTTCGTTTCCAGCATCTTTCACTTTTTGTACAGCATGTTTCATCGCTTCTGGACTCATAAACTGTCCTTTTTTTAAGTTGACTACTTTTCCTGTTTTTGCAGCAGCAACGACCAAATCTGTTTGACGTACTAAAAATGCAGGAATTTGTAATATATCTACATATTCAGCAGCCTTTTCAGCATCGGTTACCTCGTGAATATCAGTTACGGTAGGTACGCCAAAAGTGTCCGATACCTTTTTTAAAATTTTCAGTGCTTTTTCATCGCCAATCCCTGTAAAACTGTCAATTCTACTTCTGTTTGCTTTTTTAAAACTGCCTTTAAAAACATAAGGAATTTTTAAATCATCGGTAATTCTAATCACTTTTTCAGCAATGCGCAAAGCCATTTCTTCACTTTCTATAGCACAAGGTCCGGCTAGTAAAAAGAAGTTATTAGAATCGGTGTTTTTTAAGTTCGGTATTAATGATAAATCCATCAAAAAAAATTTTAACAAAAGTACAAAATAATTGTTGTGGATGTTTGGTATCTTTAACCGTTATTAATCAAAAAAATAAAGAATGAATCGTAGTAAAATTATATTGACTGTTTTAGGGGTAATGATGGTGTTTTCATCTACTCAAGCTCAAGATATTAATGAAGCAACAGGAAAAAAGCACTTATATACCTTAGCATCTGATGATATGGCAGGAAGAAAGCCAGGGACAGAAGGAATAGAAAAAGCAGCTCAATATATTGAAAGTGAATTTAAGAGAATTGGTTTAACAACCTATGAAAATTTAAAATCGTACAGACAAACATTTACTTTTACCAATAGGAGAACTAATAAAGAAATTACATCTAGTAACATTATTGGTGTTCTGGAAGGAAAGAGTAGAAAGAATGAATATGTAATTGTTTCTGCCCACTATGACCATTTAGGAACAAAGTCTAGTGGAGAAGGAGATTTAATATTTAACGGAGCAAATGATGATGCCTCAGGAGTAACTGGAGTTTTGGCTTTGGCTGAATATTTTGTGAAGAAAAATAATAATGAACGTACAATTGTATTTATCGCATTTACTGCGGAAGAAATGGGCTTGGTAGGATCTAGACATTTTGGAAAAGGAATTGATGCGAGTAAGTTTGTAGCAGGAATTAATTTAGAAATGATGGGTAAAGTACCTGCAACTGGTCCAAAAACAGCTTGGTTAACAGGTTTTGACCGTTCTGATTTTGGTAAAATAATTCAGAAAAACTTGAAAGGAACAGGATACAAATTATATCCAGACCCTTATCCAGACTTTAATTTGTTTTTCCGATCAGACAATGCTTCTTTAGCTAGGTTAGGAGTTCCATCTCATACATTTTCAACAACTCAAATAGATAAAGATCCTGATTACCATAAAGCAAGTGATGAGGCAGAAAGCTTAGATGTAGGTATCATCACAGAAACGATTAAAGCAGTTGCTAAAGGAACGGAAAGTATTATCAGTGGAAAGGATACTCCAACGAGAGTAGTTATTAAAGAAAAGAAATAAAAAATAATCTCTGTGAAGCATCTTAAATACCTTTTTGTATTTCTATTAATGAGCTGTTCTACATCTAAAGTAATTTATGATTATGATGTAAAGACAGATTTTTCAAAGTTTAAGACCTATTCGTTTTTTGAAGACGTTGGAGATGGACTGAATGAAATTGATGCAAAAAGATTTACAAGATCTATAGAAAGGTATCTAGATTCTTTAGGCTTGAAAAAAGTAGAGAAACCAGATTTTTACATTAATGTGATTTCTGAAAAAAGAGATGCTCCGAGGAATAATAATGTTGGAATTGGAGTAGGAGGAGGAAGAAATGTAGGCTTTGGCATCTCTACTGGCATCTCAATTGGAGGAAAAAAAATTAATGAGAAAATTGCAATTGATTTTGTCGCTTCTAATAACAATGAACTTTTTTGGCAAGGGATTATTAATGTGAAAGTCAAAGAAAAAATCAAACCAAAAGCAAGAGAGGTTCTTGTTGATGATCTGGTGAAGAAAATTTTAAGCAAGTTTCCACCTTCAAAATAATAAAGACATGGCTTACAATGAATTTCTAGCAGATCGCGTGTCTCAGTTTTTTGTTGAGAACAGTATTGCGTTTGAAGCTCGTAAAATGATGGGTGGACTCTGTTTTATGGTCGATGGAAAAATGTGCGTTGGCGTAAACAGAGATGAAATTATGGCGAGAATTGATCCTGAAATTTATGAAGAATCACTTTTGAAAGAAGGCTGTAAAGAAATGAACTTTACAGGAAGGCCTATGAAAGGGTTTGTCTTTCTCACTGATGATGCAACGGATTTAGAGGTAGATTTATATTACTGGTTGCAACTTGCCTTGGATTTTAACCCAAAGGCAAAGGCTAGTAAAAAGAGAAAGAAGAAATAGAAAGTTCTTACATGTTTTTTTACCTTCGCTTTAAATCACAAAAAAGATAATGAAGATTCATTTTATTGCTATCGGAGGAAGTGCAATGCACAACTTAGCAATTGCTTTATATAACAAAGGATACCATGTTACCGGAAGTGATGATACTATTCATGATCCGTCAAAATCCCGTTTAGAAAAAAGGGGCTTGCTTCCTGAAAAATTTGGATGGTTCCCAGAAAAAATTAATGAATCTTTAGATGTAATTATCTTAGGGATGCATGCAAAGAAGGACAATTCTGAATTGTTAAAAGCTCAGGAAATGGGACTTAAAATTTATTCCTATCCTGAATTTTTATACGAGCAATCCAAAGATAAAACAAGAGTAGTTATTGGTGGTTCCCACGGAAAAACCACCATTACTTCAATGATCCTTCACGTATTAAATTATCACGGCAAGGAAGTGGATTATATGGTTGGGGCTCAACTAGAGGGCTTTGAAACGATGGTGCATTTAACAGAAGAGAATGAGTTTATTGTTTTGGAAGGTGATGAATACCTAAGTTCACCAATAGATATGCGTCCAAAATTTCATTTGTATAAACCTAATATTGCGTTGTTAAGTGGAATAGCATGGGACCATATCAATGTGTTTCCAACATTTGAAAATTATGTTGGACAGTTTCAGGTTTTTACAGATTCGTTAACCAATGGGGGTATTATGGTCTACAATGAAGGTGATGAAGTTGTGAAAAATGTGGTAGAAAATTCCAATCACCCTATAAAAAAGTATCCCTATAAAACGCCAATACATAGGATAGAAAATGGAATCACATTTATAGAAACTCCTGAAGGTGATATGCCTTTAGAGATTTTTGGCGAACATAATCTACAAAATTTAGCAGGAGCCAAATGGATCTGTCAACACATGGGGATAGATGAGGATGATTTTTACGAGGCTATTGCTACTTTTAAAGGAGCAAGCAAACGTTTGGAAAAAATAGCAGAGAGTACTAAAACAGTTATTTTTAAAGATTTTGCACACAGTCCAAGTAAAGTGAAAGCGACTACAGATGCTGTAAAGAAGCAATACAATGATAGAGAAGTTTTGGCTTGCTTTGAGTTGCACACCTATAGTAGTTTGAATGCAGAGTTTTTAGAAGAATATCAAGGTGCTTTAGATAAAGCCGACAAGGCAGTTGTATTTTATTCTCCAGATGCGGTTAAAATCAAACAACTGGAAGAGGTAACTGAAGAACAAATTGCGAATGCTTTTCAACGAGATGATTTAATCATTTATACCAACCCGTCTGATTTCAAAAAGTTCTTGTTTTCCGAAGATTTAGCCAACAAGGCTGTCTTATTAATGAGTTCTGGTAATTACGGAGGATTGGATTTTGAAGAGGTTAAGAACCTAATTGCTTTTTAATATAATACTTTCGAAATTGCGGATTGATTAAGAATCGAATGATTCCAAGAAATTTGAGATTGCTATAAATAATTACTTTCCAAAAGAGATTATGCAGCCTTCTGTAGAAAGGATATTTAAGCTTAGTTAATAAGATTGTTGAAGAGAACTTAACCTTTCTAGTGTTTTTAAAATCAATAACTTGTGTGTTTAAAGTTAGAGATGAATAAGCTAGGTAGGAGTTTAAAATAGTGAAGAACTCTTTATAACCAGTGATGGCAGGTAGGCTTTTTATTTGTTTGGATAACAAATAGACATCGTATGAATTTCTTAGCGTAACTGTTTTGTGAAATCGACCATCATCATTGTACTGTTTTGCTAAGATGGTTAAGATAAGTTGATCTTGAAGCCCTAAAAAAGAAATGTCATTTTTATGAATTGTAGATTTTGAAATGCGGTTATAATTAAAATAAGAAGCTCCTTTTCTTTTAAGCATATTCTTATGAATCTCAACAGCAGCAATTTCATTTTCTTTAATTAATCGAGGGTAATGTTCTCCAATTAATGGACTTGATAATTTGTCAGTTGTTTTTTTATCCCCATCATTTTCAATGAGTTCAATTGTTTTAAGGAAATCTTTATCTGGAACTAAAAAATCGATATCACCAACCATTCTTTCTGCTGGGTCATCATAAAAATTCTGGAGTAAAAACCCTGTGCCTTTTAGAAAAATTGGAGTAATTTTATTATTCACTAAAAGCGCGTTAATTTTTTTTGCTTGTGAAATAATTTCTAAATTTCTGTCTCTATTTAAATTGGTTATATGCTTCATGTAAGCGACCAATTCTTCAGGTAAATAAGAAAGTAACTTTGCTCTTTTTAAATTACAATAGAGAGCAGGAAATACATAATGTTGCGTACTTACTTTTACTACAGAATCCCAATCGACTTGTTTAGAAATCACTTTTTCGGAAATGATCTTTAAGTTTTCTTTTTCATGAGAAATTGTAAGGCACTTTCCGATAAAGAACAGCGTTTCTTTATACGTCATTTTTAAATATTTTTTCAACGGTGCTAATCATTTTTTCATTATTTGAATATGTCAACTGATAGCACGGTAAGGAAGAAAACCAATCTAGAAAAACGGTTACATTTTTAGGAATGGAAGAAATCCAAGAATCTGGAATTAGACTTTCAAAAGCAGTAGAATTAGAAACAGAATTTAAAGTGAACTCTACATCCTTGTCGTATTTAATAAAAATTAAAGCCTTACAGGGAAATGATTTTGTATAATCAATTTTTTTTGGAGGGAGGTATCGAACAATTTTATTTAATCGTTTGTAGTGAAATTCAGCAGAATTCTTTAACTCAGGATAAAAAGGTGCTAAAACAGCCAAAGAATTTTTCTTAATAGAAATTCCTGCAGGAAAAGAATAAATAGTTGCACCATTGTCTACTGGAACAAAATCATCAGCAATACAATGAAAACCATGGGCTTGTAATAAAGCTAAGGAAGTGCTTTTACCATTCCCAGAGTCTCCAAGAATTAAAATTGAATTTTCTTTGTGATTAATTGCAGACGCGTGAAAAACTCCCAACCATTCATCTTCAGGTTTTTGATAGATACATTCTACTATTTTCATAGAAAATTTCCCTTGGAAATAATGAATTATTTTCTTGTTCCAAGAACCAATAAATTCATTATTTACTACTAGCGAAGTAGTATCGTTATTCGTAAAAACTTGAAAATAGAAAT
>JAESUF010000345.1 GCA_016763215.1 Flavobacteriaceae bacterium | reverse complement strand
TCTGAAGCTTCTGAATCAGAAGTATCTGTCAGCGTTTCTGAATTGATTACAATCTCGGGATCCACAGTGACTTGCACTGAAGTGGTTTCTATGGTTTCTCCAAATGAACCTACTTGTCTTCTATAATAGGTTGTAACGGTTAGGTTTGCTGGTGGATCATAGGTACTGCTCGTTGCTGAAGCAATAGTATCAAAATCACTGTTATCTGTGGATGATTGCCATTGATACTCATGAGTGCCATTGCCCCCAGAGGCGACACTGGTGCTTCCTAAAACTGTAGGGTCTCCATTATAACAAATCGCTTGTGTTCCATTTATAGCTCCTGCTAGTAAGATAGGATTCACCGTTACCTGTACTGAGGTAGTTACTTTAGTCTCATCACAAGATGTTGCCTGTCTTTTATAATAGGTTGTAACGGTTAAATTTGCTGGAGGGTCGTAGGTTGCTGAATTTGCTCCTGAAATATTGCCAAAAATACCGTTGTTGTCTATAGACGATTGCCATTGATAGCCATAACTACCATTACCACCTGAAGCATCACTAGCACTTCCTAAGACTGTAGGATTACCATTGTAAGAAATCGTTTGTGTTCCATCAATTGTTCCTTGATTTAAAGTAGGATTCACTGTTACTTTTACAGCTAATGTATACTTGGTTTCTTCACAAGAAATAGCGGCTCTTCTGTACCATCTACTTGCTATTAAATTGCTAGGATCATAGGTTGTGTTAGTTTCTCCATCAATATTTGCAAAATTAATTCCGTCAGCAGAATCTTGCCATTGGTAGCTGTAATTAAGGCCATCTCCTCCTGAGGCAACACTCGTGCTATTAAGTAGGGTTGGATCTCCATTATAACAAATGGTTTGTGTACCATCTATGGTTCCCTGATTTATAGTAGGATTCACCGTAATTTTTACAGGTGAGGTATATTTGGTTTCTGCTGAAGGCTGTGAATCAATCACACTTCTTCGGTACCAGGTATCTGTGGAATGAGATGTTGAAGAAGTATATGTTGCGCTGTTCGTATTACTAATGGGAGTAAAGTCATCACCATTGGTCGATTTTTCCCATCCATAGCTATAGGGACCTATTCCATTTGTAGCACCCGTTGCTGATGTTAACGTTGCTGGGGTACCATCGTAACAAATGGTTTCTGCGGTACCAATACTTCCTGGCTGTAATTCTGTAACTACTGTGAATGAAAAATTACCAGGGTTACTTAAGCTTCCTCCTGAAAACGAAGTCAATAAATTGGTAAACGCAACCGTGACTACCTCATTGTATTCAAAAGCATCGGTAGGATTAAACGTAATTTGATTGCTATCTCCACCTGTGAATACTCCTCCAATTGAACCAGATACAGTTCCTATTACTGTAATGTTATCTTCAACAGTTGTACCTAGCTCATTGGTATTGAAATTCAAAACAATATTATCTGTAATTCCTACATTGGTAGCAATATCTACAGGCACAGAAGTACTAAAGCTCAATGGTTCAATTTCTGCAGTAAACGAAAAATTCGTTGGGTTACTCAAAGCTCTACCTTCAAGAGATGTTAAGCCTGAGGTCAATGTTACAGTAACGGTTTCACCATATGCCAAGATGGTTGAAAAATTAAAAAAGACATCTTTACTTCCGTTGGAAAATGAGAATGTTCCTGGGATGGTTCCTGATACACTACCGCTTACCGCTATAGTGGTTACATCGACTGTGGATGTTAAAACATCCGTATCAAAGAACAATTCAATGTATCCAATATATCTATCAACATCACTCTCATCTAATCCTTGACCCACATAAATTAAAGGCTGCTTCTCTGTAGTAAAAGAAAAGTTACCGGGGTTGCTTAACACTCCTCCTGTGAGAGATTTCAATCCGTTGGTATAGGCAACCGTAACTATTTCATTATACTTAAAACTACTTGTTGGATTAAACGTGATTTCATCGGTATCTCCTCCTGAGAATGTTCCTGCTATGGTTCCTGACACACTGCCACTTACCAGAATAGTGGTCACGTCGACTGTTGTGCCTAACACATTGGTACTAAAGGTTAACACAATAGTATCTGTAACAGCCACATCTGGAGCACTATTAGTAGGTACTGAGCTACTAAAACTTAATGGCTCTATAACCGTGGTAAAACTAAAAGCACCAGGATTGCTTAGCGCCCCCTCTGAAAGAGACTTCAGTGCATTGGTATAGGTAACAGTAATGATTTCGTTATACTCAAAATTACTTGTTGGAGTAAACGTAATTTGATTGGTTCCTTCTCCTGAAAATGATCCTGAAATTCCCACTGGAATTCCTTCTACTAGATGTGTGATGGCAATATTGGTTTCATTGACTGTCGTACCCAATACAGCGATATCAAAGTCGAGAACAATATCTGAGCCAATTGCTACTGCCGTTACTCCTTGTATTGGAACTGAACTTAGATAATTTAATGGCTCTCCAATGGTTGTAAACGTAATGACTGTTGGGTTTGCTAATGCACCACTACTAAGTGAAGTCAGTCCGTCTGTTAACGTTACTGTAATCACCTCATTATAGTTGAAATTACCCGTAGGATCAAATGTAATTTGATTACTATCTTCTCCTGAAAATGCCCCTGCAATTAACACTGGGTTCCCTGCTACAAGATGTGTGATGGCAATATTCGTAGTATTGACTGTTGTGCCCAATACAGCTCCATCAAAATTCAGAACGATATCTGAGTCAATTGCAACGTCTGTATCTCCTGATGATGGAGTTGAAGTGTTAAAATTTAAACGTACTTTAATCGTGTAGAGCGAAGAAGTTATTTCGCAACTATTAGTGTCTCTTACTGTAATTGTATAGTCTCCAGCAGCCAAACCAGAAAAAGTAGCACTTGCTTGAAAGATACTACCACCTTTACTGTACTCTAAGGTTCCTGTTCCTCCAGTAGCATTGATAACAATAGATCCATCTGAAGCTTCTGAATCAGAAGTATCTGTCAGCGTTTCTGAATTGATTACAATCTCGGGATTCACAGTGACTTGCACTGAAGTGGTTTCTATGGTTTCTCCAAACGAACTTACTTGTCTTTTATAATAGGTTGTATCCGTTAGGTTTGCTGGTGGATTATACGTCTCTGATTCTGCTCCTGCAATATTGCTAAAACTAATATTATCTGTAGACGATTGCCATAGGTAGGTATAATTAAGACCATCGCCACCCGAGGCAGCACTGGTGCTTCCTAACACTGTAGGATCACCAT